>NZ_LBMX01000093.1:0-2125 GCF_001010885.1 Clostridium sp. C8
ACAATATTTTAAAACAGAGCCTTTATTTATTAAACCTCTTGTTAAATTCCAAGAGTTTTTAATACACCTTCTAAGATAACTTTACCATTCATGGTTCCATATAACCTCATATCTATAACTTGTACCGGTATTCTTCCATTAACTAAAGCATCTACTTGTGGTTTTTGGAATCTTACTTGTGGTCCAAGTAGTACTATATCTGCTTTATCTATAACACTTGAACATTCTGAAACTGGAAGTGCATCAATATTAATTTCTATTCCTTTTTCCTTTGCTGCTGCTTTCATCTTGTTTACTAATAGGCTTGTTGACATACCTGCTGCACAAACTAATAAAATATTTTTCATAATAATTCCTCCTAAAATTTATTTTTAATTATATTTAAAGCTCTTCTCCATTAGTAGCTATCACATTTTTATACCAATAAAAACTTTTCTTTTTAATACGTTTTAAATCCTTTTCATCTTTCTCATTTCTATCTATATAAACAAATCCATACCTCTTTTGATATCCATTAAGCCAGCTTAGTAAATCTGTAAATGACCATGTACAATATCCTAATAACTCTACCCCATCAGTTATAGCTTCTTTGCAAGCTATTACATGATTTCTTATAAAATTTATTCTATAATCATCATTTATACTTCCATCTTCTTCGATTTTATCAAATTCACCAAGACCATTTTCCGTTACTAATATAGGAAGCCTGTATCTACTATTAATTCTTCTTATGCCTATTCTTAATCCTGTAGGATCTATCTCCCAATCCCAGTTAGTTCTATCTAAATTTGGATTCTTTATTGTCTTAAAGCTACCTGGAATTCCATAATCTTTAGATGTTCCTTTTTTTCCTGATGTATTTATTTCTTCAAAATTACTTATACCATCTATTGAATTTGCTTCAACAGTTTCGCTTCTATAGTAATTTATACCTATAAAGTCAGGTTTTCCCCTTTCTAAAAGTTCTAAGTCTCCATCTTCAATTTCCGGAGCTATTCCTTCCTTTTCATATCTACTTAGTGCAAATGCTGGATAGTTTCCAAAACAATATACATCTAACCACCAATGACAATTCATATCTTCCGCATTTTCCCTTGCTAAAACATCTTCTGGCTTGCATGTATAAGCATAATTAGGTGTGAAAGCAAAACTTGGACCAATCATACCATTTGATACATATTGTCTAAATGACTCTATTGCTTTTGCGTTTGCTAAGCTTGCTATATGATTTGCCTTAAGCATTCTTCTATCATCTTGTACCTTTGGTGGATGTATTCCTATCTTATAGCCTAAAAGTATAAATACATTTTGTTCATTTAATGTAACCCAATATTTAACTCTATCTCCGTATCTTTTATAAAGAGTTATACAATAATTATTAAAATCATCTATTATTTCTCTAGATTCCCAGCCTCCATATAAATCCTGAAGATACTGTGGTAAATCCCAATGATATATCGTTATTATAGGCTTTATATTATTATCAATAAGTTCATCTATAAGGTTATCATAAAATTCTAATCCTTTTTCATTTATGTCTCCTCTTCCATTTGGATAGATTCTACTCCACGCTATTGAAAATCTATACGCTTTCAATCCTAACTCTTTCATTAAAGCTATATCTTCTTTATATCTTCTATAATGGTCTACTGCTACTTTACCATTTGTTCCTTCATAGGTTGTTCCAGGTAATTCACTGAATGTATCCCATATACTTAAGCCTTTTCCATCAATATTATAAGCTCCTTCAACTTGATATGCTGCAGATGCACTTCCCCATAAAAAATCACTTTTGAATTTATCAAGTTTCTTGTGAATCAATATTACCTCCTCCCTTCCTACTTCTTGATTATATTATATCTTACAAAAATATATTTGTAATCAGTTTCACCCCTTAAAAAAACACACTTTTATCTTATATAAATTGTTCCATTTATATAACAATTTGTTTTACATTTTATGGAGCTTTAAGTTCATATCTATAAATATTTTTTCTAATTTTATTTTTCAAAATTTAATATAATATTTAAATATTGTATATTTAAAGGGCATTATGTGTTAATTACTTTAATTCTGGTTAAATAAATTGTAGTAAATTGTATAAATATAGAAATTATAAGGGATA
>NZ_LBMX01000094.1:0-28355 GCF_001010885.1 Clostridium sp. C8
TATCCCTTATAATTTCTATATAATTTTCTACCTATTGTTTCAATAATGTATAACGCTGGTATTTGTGTTGTAATATCGTTTTCTTCTATTTTTTCTTGTTGCACATAATAACCAATATTTATATCTGATATTCTTGCTAAAGTTGAATCTTCATTATTGGTAATGCTTATCATTTTACTACCCTTTCTTTTTAACCTATTTATATGGTCTATTACAGTTGGAGTTTCTCCAGACACAGAAAATGCAATAGTAACATAATTTTCTGTACATTTAATATTTATAGGATAAAACGGATCATCTATATATATAGCATTTTTACCTATTGCAGAAATATATCTTGCTGCATACTTTGAAAGAATACCTGAAAATCCTATTCCAACAAATATTATTGTATTGGCATTATTTAACTCATCACAAACCATATCTATTTTTTCTCTATAATCCATACTTTGTGCCTTTTTTAAAAAATCAATTATCATTGAGGTATTATCTGTTAATGATTTTCCTCCACCTTTTTCAATATACATTTTGAACTTTAATTTAAATTCTGAAAATCCTTCGCAATCTAATTTCTTACAAAATCTTAGTATAGTGGTAGTTGACACATGAGCTTCATTTGCTAATTCCCTTATTCTCATATAAATTACTTTTTCACTATTTTTCATTATATAATTATAAAGGGATAGTTCTAATTCATTTAAACTTTGTATTTTATTATAACTAAACATTACTCATCTCCTTTGCTAATTTAAGATAATGTATATAGTTATATATAATCTTAAATATTTAAATTAATAATAATTTTTTATATTAAATTTAAATAATCTTTATATAATTATACCACTTTAGCTAGATAATTATTATAAAAGGCTGAAATCTATTTTTATGAAGATCCCAGCCCTAAATTAAATGTCTTTAATTAAATTTATATATCTTCGCCTCTTGTTTCTATTATATGCTTATACCAATAGAAAGAGGCTTTTTTCTTTCTAGCTAAACCATTTTTATGATCTACATATATAAAACCATATTGCTTTTTATATCCATTTAACCAACTTAATAAGTCAATAACTGACCATGCATAATATCCTTTTAAGTTTATTCCTTCTTCAATTGCATTTTTAACAGCTTTTAAATGAGTTTCAATAAACTTAATTCTAGGTATGTCAACAATTTCATCTTCTATTATAGGATCTTCATCACCTAATCCATTTTCTGTTATATATATTTTTATATCTCCATATCTACCCTTTAGCATTCTTAATCCCTCTAAAAATGCTTCAGGTGATATCTCCCATCCCCATTTTGTGTACTTTTTATCATTCATTTTAACAGTTCTATAAAAACCATCAAATGAAGGATTACCTGGTGCTCCTGTTGAGTTTTCTCTATTTCTCTCAACTTCTTCATCCATATTGTTTTTCATTACCCTTTGAGGTTGATAATAATTAAGTCCTATAAAATCATTTTTATCTGAAGCTCTCTTTATTATTTGAAGTTCTTCATCTGTCCAATCAATTTTAATTCCTTTTTGCTCAATGATATCTACAACATATTTAGGATATTCACCTTTTAATATTGGATCATAATACCAATTTGTATCAATTTCATTTGCATGCTTAGCTGCAATTATATTTTCTTCTTTATTATCTATACTAAATGCAGGAGAAAATACATGTGTAATACCTATTTCACCATATTGTTTTAATGATTTATATAGTTCAATTGATTTAGCATGAGCTAAAAATACATTATGAGTGGCTTGGAAATATTTATTTAAATCACCTACTATTGCTGGCGGATGTGCTCCTGCTAAATATCCTAGTCCACAAAATACTACTGTTTCATTGAATGTAATCCAATGTTTAACTCTATCTCCAAAGGCTTTATAACAAACTTCTGAATAATTTAAGAATGCGTCTATTGTTTCTTTATTTATCCATCCACCTTTTTCTTCTAAAACTTGAGGCATATCCCAATGATATAATGTTACAAATGGAACTATTCCATAACTTAAACATTCATTTATTATATTGTTATAGAATTCTATTCCTTTTTGATTTACTTCTCCTACACCATTTGGTATTATTCTAGGCCATGAAATTGAAAATCTATATGATTCTAATCCCATCTCCGCCATTAATTTTATATCTTCTTTATATCTATGATAATGATCTATCGCAATATCACCATTAGTTCCTTCAAAAGTTTTCCCTGGTATCTTAGAAAATACATCCCAATTAGAAATTCCTTTTCCATCCTCATTCCAGGCACCTTCTACTTGATATGATGCAGATGCTGCTCCAAATAAAAAATCCTTTGCAAACTTCATTTATATTTCCTCCAATTCATAAAAATAAGCTTAATTTATTTCAATTTGTTACTTTACATAAAGTGTATAATAAAGTGCTGTTCCATACTTTGATTTTGTTTTAAATTGTGTTTTTAAATATGATTCTAATTCTTTTGCTGTTAAACTTGTTTCAGCTGAATAAATTATTTTTATTCTATTTTTATCATCACTTACTGTAAGCTTAACTTTATCATCCTCATAATTATCAAAAAATTCTCTTATAAATTTCATTTGAACTCCATTTATTTCTACATTATACATAACTTATCCCCCTACGATTTTTTAATTCTTTAATATAATTTTACAATACTTTTTAATTTAAAGCCTATTTTTATGAATTAATAAAACAAATATCACATTTTATAATTTGTTTTATTTTTGTAACAAATCGTTATCATAATTATATCAATAATCTTTAGGAAAATATATTATTTATTATTAAAAAGTATATATTAAATCTATTTTAATTACACTGCTATTAAAGGAGAGATAGTAAAATACCCATCTCTCCTTTATATATTATTTATTTTAAGGATATCATTACTTTTTATTTTAATATAACAGTAATTATATGTTCTTTATCTACTTCTAGTGAATTTATATATTTTTTATCTATGGTATTTAAATTATCAAATTCATATGTTTCATTATTGATGAATATTTCTTGAATTTTATACTCTCCAAAATCTTTATGCAATTCATTTATATATTCAACTTTAAATTTTCTGTCGCTAAATACTAAACTTATACTTGCTTTGTTGTCTTCATCAAATTGACTTAGTAATAGTTTAGGATCAAGTTTCATATCTCCATAACTTCCCTTTACTCCAAACATTTCCGTTAATACAGTCAAAATAAGCCAACTTGCTGATCCTGTTAAATAATGATACATTCCTCGTCCCTTAGAGCTTATATATTCGGGTATTCCAGGATATATCTTACTAACTTCAAAATTAATACAGTGTTTATATAGTGCATCTATAACTTTAAATCCTTCTTTTACAAAACCTCTTTGATAAAGTGCATTGGCATACATAATAGTCATATGACTAAAAACTGCTCCATTTTCTTTACTTCCATAAGCAAACCCAAACATTCTGCCTAAATCCATTTTTAATTCCTTAAAATTAGTATTTAGTCTATATCCTCCAACTTCCTTGTCATATAAGTAACTATCAGCTGCCTTAACTATCTCTTTTACTTGTTTTTCCGTTGCTATATTACTCATTATTGTGAATACTTGTCCTGTAAGCATCATTCTTGTGCCTGATTCAAAGTCACCTTCAACTTTTTTTCCACTATTGTCATAATAACCATTATACCAACTGTAACCTTCTGAATTTGTAATCCATTCTTTAGAGTTAATGTGATTCTTTATCCAATTTGCTTTTTCTTCAAGGTCTTTAACTAATAAATCTATATCAATTTCAGAAGTTCTTCCTTTTATATCATGATTACAACTTTTACAATAAGTATTTAAAATATTTATCTTTTCTTGTGGATAATCATATATATTATTTTTGAATAACAAAACTTCTATCTCTTCTGCCATCTCTACGTGTTTAATTTTATTTTCGTTTTTAATTTTCTTTAAAAGTTCACATATATTAACTAGATTTCCTGAATATAATGCTGTAAATGCTACACTTTCTCCTTTTTCCTTAGCCATGTCTAAAGCATCATTCCAATCAGCACCTCTTAACCTCATATTATTATTTTCTCCTACATCATAAAATGCAGTCAAATGTTGTACTAATATGTGTTCTAAAATAGTACCTAAATATATATTATTTTCTTTTGTTAATAATTTATTTCCTTGCTCTATACTCCATAGATTATCCTTGTCAGTACCTCGTACAGTTTGTAAATCTTTGAAATAACTTTGTTTTTCTAATAGAAAATTTATATCTCCACTTTGATTGATATATAAATTAGTAGTTAAGAATGGCCATGCACCATGATCCATCCATACCCTAGTTATATTATTTCTATCTGCTATAAATTCTCCTAAATTTGCTCCTATAATAGTTGCATTGGAGCCATCAAATCTTACTCCTGCAAAATTATTTAATAGCATTTCTCTTACTTCTTTAGGATCCATTGCTAACAAAGCTAAACAATCTTGCCATAAATCTCTCCATCCTCTTCCCCCTTTTCCATAATCATGATGAGGTAAGAATGAACATCCATATATTCTTCTAAGAATAGGTTGAAAATTAACCCAATGCATCCAATTATTAAATGTGCTATCTCCAGTATTATATTTAAGATTAATTTTATTTTCCCAATATAATTTAGTATCTTTTAATAACTCTTCGAAATCGGTTTCCTTTAATAATGTACTAGTAAGCTTTTCGAAATCATCTACTGATTCCCCATATCCAAAAGCAATTATATAAGATTTTGATTCATTTGGTTTCATTTTTTCATTCTTAAATCTTAATGCTCCTATACTTTCATATCCCTCAAACTTTTCTCCCGACTTAACATTAAATTCTTTATTTAACATTATACTTTCTGGATTTTCAAAGGAACCGCCTTCCCCTATAAATTCTTCTACTATAGGTGAAAAGCTTATTGGCATACTTTTATCTTCATCTACTGCTATAACTCCATAAACTATTTCATTTATTTTGTGACCTCTCTCATCAAATGTAAGTGTTGGTTTAACTATTACCCCTGAATTAATAGTTTCTATTCTATGCAATAATGAAGTAACATGTCTATGATCTCTTATATTATCTGCTGAACGACAATATAGCGGTATAGCTGCTGTTGGAGTTATATTTATATCTTCTTCTGATATATTAGTTATTGTTACTTTCATTAATTCAACTTTATATCCATTTGGTACAAAATTGATTATCTCACTTTTTAATCCCATCTCTTTAGAGGTTCTGATTACCTTATGACACATTATGCTACATTCAATTTCAGTTTCTTCCTTTTCTTTAGAAAAAACTTTTGATTGCTGCTGTGATGATACCCCTGTTACAGACCAAGCAGTTTTTCCTTCAACATATATCCAGAAATTTCTTGATGACTTATTGTTATGAAGATCTTCACTACTAACTGGTGCTAATAAAAATGTATTTTGATTCATCTTGCAATCACCATTTAAAGTAGGTGTCAAACTAGACATAACTCCAATTTCATTAGCTATTGGAAAGTATAAATAGCTATTCTTTTCTGGATCCTTAAGTGTAAATTTCCCTGTATAATTTTGAAAATTAATTCTTTGCAATATTAATCCCCCCTTATTTTTAATTTATCTACTTTATTATTTATTTGAGCATATTAATCAATTTTAGTACAAGATTCCCTTACAATTAATTCTACAGGTATTACCTTATTAATTTTTAGCTTTTCTTTCTTATTTATTTGTTCTACTAAAATATCTACTGCTGCTCTCCCTATTTCATCACAGTTTTGCCTTATAGTTGTTAATTTGGGAGTGACATATTGTGATATCTCTATATCGTCAAATCCCAAGATTGAGATATCCCCTGGTACATTAAGTCCAGCCTCCCTTATAGCTTCTATAGCACCAAGGGCCATCTTATCTCCTGCTGTAAAAACAGCTGTAGGTCTATTTTTTAATTTTAATAACTTTTGCATAGCTTTATATCCACCAGTAAAATCAAAGTTTGTACCATCTACTAAATATCCTCTTGGTATTTTTAGCCCTAATTCTTTCATGCTTTCTATATAAGATTCTTTTCTTACGGTACTTGGCCAATTATCACCGTTTGATGTACCGTATATATGAGCAATCTTTCTATGCCCTAAATTATATAAATATTCAATTCCTTGTCTGCATCCTGATTTATTGTCTGATGTAACTGTTGATGCATATTCCGCAAACATATCTATTATTACAATTGGAAAATTACTATTTACAAGAGATAATGTCTCCTTATCATGAGGATCTGTACAAATAATCGCTACCCCATCAACACATTTATACTTAAAATATTCTAAAAAAGTATCATTTTTCAGTCTATCATTTTTAGAACCAAACAATAATGAATATCCATGTATATCTGATTGTTTTTTGAATGCCTCTATTACTTTAGAAAAGAAAGGATGACTTAATCCTACACCAAGGTCTTCATAATAAACAATTCCTAATGTCCAAGTTCTCTTTGTGGTTAGCCCTTGTGCCTGAGAGTTTGGAAGAAAGTTTTCTTCTTCTAATATCTTTTTAATTTTTTTTCTAGTTTTATCACTCACATCTGGATAATTATTTATTACTTTTGATACAGTTGTAGGAGAAACTCCTGCAATTTTTGCGATTTCGTATATTGTAATCACCGTTTCATCTCATCCCTTCTATTTTAAGTTCATCATTACATTAGTTCTTTATGATTAGTCTTTAATAGTTATTTACATAAAGTATATATTGAATTTGCTTTTAATTTCAAATCAATAATTTCATTATCTATTTTTAAAGTAACATTTCTATCTTCTTCATTTTCATTCATTAAAATTATACATACATCTTCTTTGTAGTCTATGCAAGAAAGTGCATATATCTTTTTGTCATTAGTGACTTTAGTTAACAGTCTTAATGAATTTTTCTTAATGAATTTACTAAAGTGTGCTATATAATAAAAAGAACTGTTATATATTACTTCTTTTTTTTGTGTATCTACTATTATTGGAGCATCGCATAAGTTTCCGACATGATTTGGTCCGCCAGTTTCATCTAAAACTATATTCCAATCTATCCATGCCTCTACATAATTATTTAAGTCACCAATTATATTTCTACCATATCTTTCTCCTGGCTCCCAAGAACCAATATGAACTCCACCTTCTTGACATCCTTCAGTAAATATTATGTGCTTATCTGGAAATTCTTCATGAACCTTTGATGTATTTTCAAACTCCTCTGAAACATACCAATGTATGCCTGTACCCCATACATATTTATTTGCTTCTTTATCCTCTAGCACTGTCTTAGCCCTATTATAAACTAAATCTCTATTATGATCCCATATTATTATTTTTTTATCGAGTAATTTATTTCTTTCAAAAGTAGGCCCTAAATAATATTTTACAAAATCTCTCTCTTCTTCAGCTGAATACAAACATGAATCCCAAATCTGCTTTGCTGCTGGCTCATTTTGTACAGTAACCCCCCAGATATTAAATCCCTTTTCTTGCATTTCTTCTATATACTTAACATAATACTCAGCCCATAATTGTTTATATTCATTCTTCAATTTTCCACCATTATTCATTTCATTATTGGTTTTCATGTAACTTGGTGGACTCCATGGACTTGCTAGTATATTTAATTCACTCTTTTTCTCATTAATAACCTCTTTAAGTAATGGTAGTACATATTTTTCATATCTATCTAAAGAAAAACTACTTAATGATTTATCATTTTCTTCAACAAAACTATAATTCTCTAGTGAGAAATCACAGCTATTAATATGAATCCTTGCAAAATTATATCCTATTCCATTTTCTTCATTAAAATATAAATCTAGAATTTTTTTCTTTTCTTCTTCATCTATCTTAGAAAGTACATATGCGCTTGATTCAGTTATTGCTCCTCCAAATCCTAATATTTTTTGGAATCTTTTTTTAGTATCTACTGTAATTGTACAATTTAAGTCTTTATTATCATCTATACTAATATCATCTAAGCAATATTCATTTAATCTATCTTTAGTATGCTTACAAGTAACAAATACCTTATAATCATTCATAACTATTACCTCTCCATTATTCTATTGTAGCTATTATTTCTCTTATTTGGCCACTTCTTATCTTTTCAGCATCAGTTCCAAGTATTTTCTTTTGGTTAATTACTTTAATATTATTATCAATACCTATTAATTCATATTTAGTTATATTTCCTTTTCCTGAACCAAAGGTATCTTTGTTATTCTTATTGATATACTTTAGCCTTATACTTCCTAGTAAAGTAGTTTCTATTATATTATTTTTAAAGAAATCTTTTGGCAATACTGGCATTAATTCGAATTCTAAAACTCCATTTTCATATTTAAATATATTTTTTCCGGCTGTCATTATCTTCCATATGTTTAACATTTCTACAGTAGTTCCACTTAATCTTGCGATAAATCCTCTTCCATGTGTTCTTTCATCTGGATTAGCACTGCTTGCTATAAATGAAGAGTTTTCTAATATACTTCTTCCATATACTTTTGAATCCATAAAAGGAGGTAATACATTTTTTATATCCTCATAAAATTCTTCATATAGCCCTTCTTTTATTAGTTCTAAAATATATTTAAATTCCATATGCATGAAAATTGATTCTCTTTCAAGCCATCCTGATGTAAAAGTCCTTGCTCTCCCTATTTCAAATGTAACCTTTTCTAAAGATTCTGATGTCTTGTACATTTTTAATTTTTTATCATAAATATCGCTATTTTTTAAAGTTATATATATTTCCTTCTTTTCTTTTTCTTCTAAATTCGTTTTAAGATATCTTGCATATCCTTCCAAAAATAAAGGAAGAAAATTAACTTTAAACTCTATAGGATTTATATTTCCATTTTTATCTTTAGTAAATTTTACAGCTTCATAATACATAAATGTAGGAATTTTTCCATCATTCAACTCTTTTATTCCATCTATTCCTATATCTATTTTTTGTATCATCTTATCTACTGCATTTTCCATATCATCTTTATATAATATTTTTTCAGTTCCATCTATTGAGTATTTAACCTTTTCCCTATAATCTTCTCTTATATTTGAAATTATATCCCAATATTCACTTTGAGGTAATATATCATTAAGATTTTTCGAAAGATTATCCGTTAATTTCTTAACTACATCATAAAATTCTACTGGAAGCTTTAATCCAGTTTCTATTAGATTTATATTTTCTTTAATAAAACATGCTAATCTTTTTAGCTCTGCTGTTTCTGCAAAACTTGATCCTATAAGACCTGGAAGTCCATTCATAGCATCATTCCATCCTGGCTTACCTGCTTCCATTTCAATTCCAAATCCCATAACATCTAAAGTCATAAATTTAATAGTAGTAAGCATGAACAGCTTTGTGATCAAATTAGTCTTATATATTTTTCCTTCTTTATTATATATCCATTGATTTATATTGCCTTTTTTATTTAAGGCTACATATTGCCTAATAGTATTGTTGTCTATAATGTATTTTTCACTTCTAGGTAAAACATGCTCTGGAGAGTTATAAAATTTATATTCCATATCCTCTATTAGCAATTCTTTTAGTTTATCAGGATAAACGCCTAAATATTCTTCTATTAAATCAAGATTATATGTCCAGTGATCAATCCAAAATCCCTCACCAAAATCAGCTTCAACTTTTTCTTCACAAATATCTATTATTTCATCAATTAAAGGTCTAATTTTATCACTTGATAAATTTTGTTCTTTTAATATATATGAATATAATTCTCCTAATGTAAATTCATTATTGTGAATACTATTTAATATATCCTCATTTTTAATTTCATATTTTTTTAATATGCTTATAATTGAAGCTTTTCTTCTTTTATCTATATAAAACTTCTTTCCTTTTATAACTAATGGATTATATCCGTCAAGTTGTATCAAGTTATTGAATAATTTAATATTCTCCTTATTAGTGAAAGGATGAATGTAAATATCCATTCTTCTATTTTGATTTATATCTCTAAAATTCCCATTACCTTGAGAATAAAAATTGGGCTCTATACTAAAGAAATTATAGTCTCTTTCTAAATCACCATGTTTTCTGGAATAGACGTAATATACTTTATCCTTACCTATTTTTAATGGATATCCTCCTCTTAAAACATTATCTATATAACATTGTTTAATATATTCATCAAATAATGAATAATTAGTTACTGTATGGACATGCTCAGCTATGCTGTCTATTAACTTATTGCTTTCTATAATCTTTTCATTAAAATATTTCTTACTCAACAACTTATTTAAGTTATCATCTACTTCATTAATGCTATTCATGTATCCTATATAACTATGAATCTTAACTTCTTCTTTTTCCATCAAAACTGCTTGTTTTGCAGAAAAAGCACAAGGTACTTTGTTGTAGCAAATATTCTCATTACTTTCAAATAACTTTTCCACACTATTTTTGAACTTGAATGGATTTACTAAGCTAGTATCATATCCAAAAATATTTTCCGGATCTACTATAGGTTTTAGTACTTTTTCACTATCATCAAATGCTATATAAAAATATGCATTATTCACCATCTCAACCTTTGTTGTGTCCCCTGTAGAAGATCTTAAATTATATATTGCTACATTATTTTCTTTGATTTCTCCCTGCATCCAGCTTCTTAATGTATTTCCTATCTCTTTATAATCCTTATTATTAGAACCATATGGTAAAATTGCGGCTAATCCATCCAATACTTCTATATTCCTTACTATATTAGATTTATTAATTATCCTTAATTCTCTTCCAAGTGCTGCAAATTTTTCATTTGGAATAGTAAAATATTTTACTTCTATTTCTAAATTTATATCTTTGTTTATTTCTATTATCCTCAATTCATTATTTTTTATCTTAAGTATTCTCTTAATATTTTCACTTCTACTAACTGAAAACGGCTCTATAATTATATTTGAGTTATCTGATATAATCTTTATAAACGTCCTGAATCCATTAGTAGTAACCATCTTATACGCTTCATTTGCTGGAAAAAATTCCATTATACAATTGTTTTTATCCTTAATCCCAATACTACTAATCACTTGACCTCTATTTACATAAAATGACCACATTGGAATACCTTCTATACCAGCAACTCCTGATAAAAAACTTGCAAAAGGTGGTTTTATATCGTAATTTTCTATAACGTAAAAGCCTGATTCATCTATATAATCTGCTTTACTTCTACTATTCTTATCCATCTTCCAACCTTCCTCTCAATATAATTTAATCTACTCCTTGACACTACCTGCGGATATACTACTAATAATATATTTTGATAAGAACATGAAGGCTATGATTATAGGTAATACTGAAACTGCAACTGTTAAATATGTTGCTCCCATATTTGAAGCTATATCTTTAGACGCTCTCAATGATCCCATCATTACTGGTAATGTAAACTTCTCTGGACTAAGTAATAAAACTAATGGAACTAAATAATTATTCCATGATCCTATAAATGTTGTTATTGATATAGTTGCTATTCCTGGCATCATTATCGGAATACCAATCTTATGAAATGTTCTTATTTCACTTGCTCCATCTATTCTGGCTGCTTCAATAATAGTTCTAGGTAATACAGATTCTATATATTGCTTTAAAAAGAACACTACAAATGGATTTGCTATGGAAGGAATTATAAGTGGTATATAACTATCCATTAATCCCATTGTATTTACTAAATCATAAAATCCTAATAATCCTAATTGTGATGGAACCATCATTAATACTAAAATTATAGTAAATATTATATTTGAGCCTTTAAATTTGTATATTGCAAATCCATAAGCTGTTAATGCTGAGAAATATGCTGTTAATAGTGTTACACATACTGAAACAAATAAACTATTACGAAGACCAGTAAATATATTGAAATATTTACCCATAGCATTCCAGTTATCTAATAAGGAGCTTCCAGGAATTAATGTAAAACCAGATATTATTTCTTGATTACTACGAGTTGCATTAACTAACATCATTGCAAATGGGGCTAAGCATATAATACTCAAAATAATTAAGAATAAATATAATAATGATTTTTTAAACTTCGTGAACATTAACTTACCCCCTTATCTTTCTTTGATCCATACATTGTTTTAAATGTGAAAGCTGAACATATTGCTATTATAAAGAATAATCCATAAGCAATAGCTGATGCATATCCAACATTATTAAACCTAAATGCTGTATTATATAAGTACATAACAGCTGTATTTATTGATCCTGATGGTGAACCTAATCCATCGGTAATTAAAAATGGGATATCAAATATTTGCAGACCACCTATTAATGAGGTTATAGCAACATATAGCAATATAGGTTTTAAAAGGGGTAATGTTATCTTGCCAAATATTGTCCATCTACCAGCACCATCAATTGTTGCTGCTTCATAATAATCTTTTGATATTCCCTGAACACCAGCCATTAATACTAAAAATGAATTTCCAAACCACATCCATGCACCAATTACTGCTACTACAATTACTGCAGTACCTGGTTGTCCTAGCCAATTAACTTTACTATTAATTAGACCTGCATTTACTAAAAGTTGATTTAAGGATCCAAATTGCCAATCTAATAAAGTTGCGAATAAAAATGCTACGGATGTTGCTGCAATTAAATTAGGTAAATAAAATAAAGCTCTAAAAAGACTAAGTCCCTTCATTCTATATTTCATATCACTAAATATAATTGTTAATAAAAATGCTAAACCAAGTTGAATTATTATGTTTATTCCCCATATCTTTACGGTATTAACTAATGCATTCCAAAACATTTTATCTTGAATTAGACGTGTATAATTATCAAACCATATAAATTCAATCTTTCCATATCCATTAAAATTTGTAAAACTTAGATATAAAGTTCTGAGTATAGGATATATATTAAATATTATAAAAACCACTAAAAATGGCAGAATAAATAAATACCCATACCTATTTATTTTATTTATACTTTTAAAAGATGTTTTTTCTTTAATTTCAATTTTGTTACTATAATTAGTTCTACCTAAATTCACTTTTATCCCTCCCAACATCTTAATTTTATTAAAGAGGTGAAATTTATTTTCACCTCTCATATTTTAATATACTAATTACTTGGAACTTCTATTTCTGGATATACAGATTTTATATTACTATAGAATTCTTTTAACGCATCTTCCTTGCTCTTTTCGCCTTTTTGTACTGATTCAATAGCTTGTCCATAGTATTTTCCAACTTGGTCATCATATTTTGTTACTAATGAATAATCAACATCTTCTGCTTGTTTCAACCAGAAGTCATAAGATTTTTGTCCACCTAATGCAGGATTTTCTAAATCTTTATTAGCTTCTAAAACTGATTTTAAAGCAACTACATCACCATTTGATTTATCAATCCACCATTGTGCTACTTCTTCATCTAAAGTACAGAATTTAATAAAGTCCCATGCAGCTTCTTTATTCTTACTATAACTACTTATACCTACAAATGTACCGCCAGCAAAATATGAATTAGGACCAGTTGTTACTCCAAATTTTCCTGCTGTATCTTTTGCATTATCTCTAAGTATTAATGTTCCCCAAGTAGGTAGTGCATATGAAAATACTTCTGTTTTTTCGGCATTTTGATCTATATCTTTAAGTTCTTGCCACTCTGCATCAACAGGAACTGGGCCATTCATTGATGCATACCAAGCTGCTGACCATTCTGGTGCAAATGCAACTAATTTTTGTTGATATAAATCAACAGCAGCATCTAAATAATCTAATCTATCTTTAGTCATCATTAACTTATTATCTTTAACCCATGGTTCTGGATCATTACCATAAACAAACCATCTTAAATTTCCTGTATCTGAAAATACTCTATAGCCTTTTTCTTTAAGTTCTTTACCGGTTTCGATAATTGTTTTTACGTCTTTAAACTTATCTGCTATAAATTGAGGGTCATCATTTCCCCAAACAGATTTTGCTATATCTCTACGATAAGTTATTCCACCTGGAGTAACTTGATAACTTAAAGCTCTAACTACTCCATCCACATCTTTACCTGCTTCATATACATAATCAACTATTTTATCTTTATAATCTTCAACTTTGTATGGCGCTTTTGTTAAATCTTCAAAAAATCCTGCTTCAAAGAAATTTGGTAGCATTTGTGGCTCTCCAACTATAACATCTGGAACCTCTGCCTTACCTCTTAATGCAGTTGTAAGCTTAGTTGGATAATCCGCTGGAGCAATAACAGTAACTTCAACTTTTTTATCTGGATTTTTTTCTTGATAATATTCAGCAAAAGTTTTTAAATCTTCCGCTAAACTCCACACTACTATTTTATCGCTTCCTTCAGTTTTCTTTCCTTCTGATCCATTTGATTTTCCACATGCTGCTAACGATGCTGTCATTAAACCCACCATTACTAATGACATCAATTTTTTAACCCTCATAATTAATCCTCCTAAATTTTATATTTCTATATTTACTACTTGATTTCTTTTAAAATCCAAAATCGAAACTGGTTTCGAGGAATTTCAAAAAAATTTTTTCTTATATTATAGAACATCTTTTTTCTTTCTTAGATTTTTTTCGAAACCGATTTAGTAAATATAAATATTTATAAGAAATTGTTTACATTTAAATTATACATCCTATATTTATTCTTGTAAATACTTTTTATGTTTTATTTTCCATAAATTATCCACTTAATATTCATCTATAATCTTACTATTTTGACTTATAAATATTAAAAATCTCCTTTTGATAATTGTTATTTTTCAAAAGGAGACTCTTACTTTTCTTGTAATTACTTTATATAACTATCTTTTCTAGTTCTTTACTTTCCATTTCCATGTTCTTAACTAAACTATAACTATTATTCACTCTGGTATTTTGTTCGTCAATAGTTGCTTGTATTTCTTCTATTGATGCAGAATGTTCTTCTGATATACTAGCTATATTTTCGATTTTATATTGAATTTCTTTAAATTTACTTGCTAAATTCTCAATATTTCTATCTTCTAGGTTAATCATATTAATAACATTTTTAAATGAATTTGTCATACTATTAAAACTGTTAACCATAATATCCATAAGACCTTTACCAACATTAGCTGCTTCATTTCCTTTATTTACTTCATCTAATACTATATTAGTACTAACTTTTATATCATTAATAATTTTACTTGCATTTTCAACATTTTCTTTGCTAAGTTCTGCAAGTTTTCTTACTTCTTCAGCTACCACTGAAAATCCTTTACCTGCTTCCCCTGCTCTTGCTGCCTCTATTGCTGCATTTAACGCAAGAAGATTTGTTTGTTCAGATATATCCACTATGCTTGATAAAATAGAATTTATATTATTTATGCTATTTCCTAATTCGTTAACATTTCTAGCAGATGATGTGACTGTATTATTTATTATCTCCATTTGATAGCTAACTTTATTAAATCTTTCAATACTGCTTACTGTTAATTTATCAGCTTCATTTGTTACTTTAGCTACATTCATTGAAATATTCTGAGTATCTTTTACTATTCCTCCAACATCTAAAACTAACTTGCTTATATCTTGAATGCTACTTGCTTCATCACTAACTCCTCTAGCTATTTCATTTACAGATAAAGTTATTGAATTGCTCATATCTTTAATTATACTTACATCACTTGAAGAGCTTTTTATATTACCATTTAAATTCTCTGTACTTTTCTTGATAATATTCATTGTTTCCTCAAGTTTTTCAACTAATTTCTTTGCTTCTTTTTGACTTTTCATAGCAACTTGAACATATTCATTTCCCCATTTAGATACATAATATAAAATAAAAGCACTTATATCAAAAAGAAAAACATATGATATAAATTCATTAATTCTTCCTGACGCAACTAAGCTCATAGGACTTATAAAGAAATAAATAGATATTGCTATATTAAAAAATACTACATAGACTAATATTAAAGCTTTTCTAAAATAAAGTCCTATCATCATTAATGCTATATAATGGATTAAAAATATCTTAGGTTGTCCCTGCGTAATATATGACATTACAAAACCTACATATGTTGCTGATGAACCAATATAAAAGTTTTTTATCTTAGTATTAATTTTTAAAAACTTTACTATAGTACTTAATGTTCCGAAAAATAACCCCACAGATGCTGCTTTAATTGCATATTCTATTCCATAGTTCAAAAATGATTGCATTACTAATAAAACTATAATTGCCCAAGAAAGCTTTAAATTGAATGTATCTACTTTTTTAGTATCATAATTTAGTGACAAATTCTCCATATAACTAATAATTCTCCTTAACTGCTAAACTTAATAGCAATATACTAGCATACTTTTTCAGTAATATAAAGATATAAATTGTAATATTTTCTCATAATATACATTAAATAAGTATTCGGCTACAATTTACAATAATTTAAATACTCAAATATAATAAGGATGTTACAAAAGAACAAAACAGTAATTTCGTAACATCCTATTAATTTATTTACCTTTTTTAAATACTAATTATTTTTAAACTTATAAGCATTATTTTAATTCAATTTAGCTTTTTTATTTTTCCTTAGTAGCAGATATAATCCGGCACTTAAACTTAGCACAACAAACATATACTTATTTAATGAGGAATCATCTCCTGTTTCTGGAAGTGATAAATCTTCATTTCCTTTTCCATTTCCCTCATTTGGATTCTCTGTTCCTGGATTTGGAGTTGGATTTTCTGTACCTGGATTCGGATCTGGGTTTCCTGTACCTGGATTTTCATTTACCTTAGTTAAAGCCCCTTTTGCTGCTTTTAATTTACTTAAAGCTTTATCTACTTCATCTTGGGTAGCTGAATCATTATTTAATACATTCTTTGCATTATTTAAGGCATTCTTAAACTCAGCTATAGTTGTATCTGTATATTTACTTAAATCTAAGTTTTCTACTTCCTTTATATAGTCTTTCAAGACCTCTTTATTGACTCTTTCAAAATCAATTACTTTTTGAATTGCAGTCCTTAAAGTAGAAGCAGCTTCATCAATAGCTTGTTGTGTTGAATTAATATTCTCACTTACTTTTTTAGCATTACTTAAGGCTTTATTGAATTCATCAACAATATCTTGACTAACACCATCTAATAGCTTTTCTATAATTTTTTCATTAGATAAAGCAGCAATTAATTTATTCAAATCTTCTTTATTTGTATCTAGAACAAATGTAGTAGTGATTTCTAAATTTTCATTTACTTCTTTGTAAGTCAACTTGTTATCTTCTACAAATTTTGTAATATCTTCTCCATTTATAATCAATGATGCTAATTTATACCCTTGTTCTGGAGTAACAGTAATTACTAAATCTTTACCCTTAGCAATTTGATTATCTACTGCAGTTGTGGTAATTATTCCATGTTCTGAAGGATTTACCTTTATATTAACCATCTCAACAAGTTCTTCTAATATAACTTCTATTTTGGCATCCTCAAATGGCATTAATAATTTAATAGTATAAACACCATCAACAGCATTAGGAATTGTTACATTTTCTCCATTAATCTTTACTACTGATAAAAGTTTTCCTTCTTCAATATTTTTAATTATCAATGTTATCTCTTCATAACCTACAGCTTCACCCTTGTTTAATTCAACAGTTACATTTCCACCTTTAATATCAGTTTCAATTTTATGTGGAATTAATTCTCCAAATACAACATCAATCTTAGTATCAGAAGTTAACTTATCTAATGTATATGATTTATTTTCCTTATCAAATTCTACTGATACACCATTTACAAATACATAAGTTACTTCTCCTTCAAAGGTCATTGTATAAGGTCTGCCTTCATAAGCGTTTCCACCATTTACTTTACCTTCACCAATTATATTTATATTGGCTTCAATTTTATTTCCAAATCTAAAGTAATCTACATTAGAAACATATGGTTTCTCAGTATCATTATTAAATACTAAATACACATCATGTAGTCCTTGCTCTACATTCTTTAATAAGTCTCCCTCAACAAGAACATAATTACTCCAATTTTCACCAGTTGTTGGTAGTTCTATTTTGGCAACTGCTTCACTATCCATGCTATCAATATGAATCTCTGCATAACCGCCAGCATCTTTGTTTTGAGCAGCATAGAATATTTCTAAAGTGTTTTCATTACCAGCAAATACAATATCATTGTATTTTACCCAAGTACCTTTTTTTACTCCTCCAATATTCTTACCATCATTTACTATACTTGAATGTTTATCATTAAATTCTTCTGCTTCAATAATGTTCTTTGCAATCCTAATTGAATTAATTCTTCTTCTAACATTACTCAATAAATTATATTGAGTAACAATCTCCTCATGAGTAGCATTTTCGTTATTAGCTACTGTTTCAGCACTTTCAATTGCACTATTTAGAAGATCTTTAGCTGCTTGAGGTAAATTACTTTGATTAATTGTTTTTGCACTAATAATCATTTTATTTAGCACATTTACATCAATTGATGAAGTATCTCCTTCTTGACCTAATAGTTCTACCTCTGCTAAATCTGTTCCACCTTTTAGTTCTAATTTGTAATGTGTAAATCCAGAAATTTTTTCTTCTGGTAGATTAAATGGCCTTGTATAACGTTTCCACTCAAATTTCAAATCATTTCTCTCATCTATAGCTTCCCATTTAACTCCATCATAGCTTCCACTCAACTTATAACCTGTAGGAGTCTCTCCCTTATCTGCAGAAGTTAATGTTAACATATTTACTTTAGTTGGCTTAATGAAGCTATAAATAATTTCACTATTGCCACTAACATTTAGAGTAGCTGAGGTATTAGAATCATTATCAAATATTTTCTTAGCTTCTGATATATTTGAGTAAACACTTTCAAAATGTACATCACCGTTTGGTTCGCCAACTTCTTGAACCCCTGGTGTAGTGACATCTTCTAGTGGATTTGGTATTTCATCATTTTTAGTAATTGATGTAGGTAATGACTCTTCACTTGAACCCCAATTTGTATTAGGTGTATTTCCCATAGTAAATTCAATTACAGCACCATTTGCGACATCTTCATGTTTTATATAGTTTTTATTATAATCTTTTCCATTTAATTTCATTGATTGAATATAAATATTTTCATCACTATTATTGTTAGCTTTTACTGTAATACTCTTACCATTATCTAAATGAACAGTCATTTCTTCGAATAATGGTGAACCAATTGCATATTCATCATTACCCATAGATACTGGATAGAATCCTAGTGCAGAGAAAATATACCATGCACTCATTTCACCATTATCTTCATCCCCAATATATCCTTGTCCAAAGTCACTTCCAACATATGCACGATCTAATATATCTCTTACATATTTTTGAGTTTTCCATGGTTCTCCAGCATAATTGTACATATATGGAATATGGTGAGAAGGTTGATTTGAATGACCATATTGCCCTAATTTTATTTCTCTTGCTTCTTTTTGTTCATGGATACCTCCTACACTTTCTACTGCACCGTATCCCCAATAGTCTCCATTTGTTTCAAAGATTGTATCAATCTTTTCTGCCAAAGCAGCTCTTCCACCATATAGATTAGCTAAGCCTTGACCGTCTTGAGTCACAGATACTGACATATTGAATGCATTAGTTTCTGTATAATCATCACCCCAGAAGAATGGATTAAAGTTTTCATCTGAATATGACCAATCACCATTAGCATTTCTTCCTCTTAACCATTTATCATTTACTGTATCACCAGTAGATTTAAATAATTTAGTATAGTTTAGTGCCCTATTTAAGTAATAAGCAGCTTCATCTTCATACCCTAATTTATTAGCAAGTTGATAAAGACCATAGTCATTTATATAACCTTCAATTGACCATGAGAAGCCTTCCCCTTGTGAATCATGAGCTGTATAACCTTCAAAAATAGACTTGTTTAAATTCGCACGTCCACCATTCGTTAAGTTATTAGAAACAACAGCCGCATTTTTGATTGCTGATTCATAAGCACTTTGCCAATTAAAATCTATTCCTTTAGCAATAGCATCACCAAATATAACATCTGAACTTGTACCAACCATTGAGTTAGTTCCACCTGGTGCTATCCATCTTGGTACATAACCTTGATCAACATAATGTTGAACTAAACCATTTAATAGTTCAGTATCCTTTTCTGGTGTAAATAGTGCATATGCTGCCCATGCTGTACGATAAGTGTCCCAAAAGCCATTATTGTAATACAATGTTCCTTCTAATACATCATGATTTCCATATGGAGATTTATACTTCCAAATTGGATTATCATTAGTTCCAGTATTTTCTGATAATAAGTTAGGATAAGCATTTAATCTATATAAATTAGAATATAGTGTTGTTAATTGATCTTTACTTGCACCTTTAACGTCTATCATGTCTAATGTATCATCCCATGTGCTTTGTGCTTTAGTAAAAATTGAGTCAAAATCATCACTATTAGTAATTTCTAATTCAAGGTTTTTCTTTGCTTGATCTATACTTATAAATGAAGTAGCAAGTTTCATTTCAACAACTTCGCTATTAAAGCTTGCTATTCCTTGTTTAGTATTTTGAACTGATGTATTCTTTGGCTTTTCAGAGAATTTACCATAAATATACATAGGTTGCATTCCATTACTAGTATGACTACTTGATGCTTCAAATGTTCCATCATTATTAAATTTTAATGTTCCATTTGCTCTTGTAGAATCAAATATTATATTTCTGTTTTGTGAATCCTTATCAAATGTAAATCTTGCAACTGAACCATGTACAGTTGGTGTAACTTCCATTGTAGAATTACTTGCATTTGAGCCTTCATTAAAAGTTACTGAATAATAATGTGCTTTTGCTGTTTCATTTTCATGAGTGAATTCTGCTTGACGTGCTGATGAATTTATTTGATTTGTGCTAGTTACTTTTGTAGAATCAACTGAGGTGTTTATCATAAATTGCCATGTTCCACGATCACCAACCCAATAAGATGGTTCATGAGAAATGGTGATATGCTTTAATGTATTACCATTCAATTGATAATTATAAATCTTATTATCGGATGCATTAGTAGCTGGTGCAAAGAAATTAAATCCATGAGGCATTGTTACTGCTGGCGCTGTTAATCCACGTGAAAAACTTGGTGAATCATTTGTTCCACGTAAAATATTGACGTAGTCTGATTTATGTGTAAAGGTAACTGGCTCCTCATTATAAATTTTTAAATCATCAATATAAGTTCTAAACTTTGCATCAACTTCTTTTGGATTATCATTATTATCATAGGCAATTAAAATATTTTTAATTGTCTTTCCACTTGCAACCATTCCTATATTACTTGCAATATAGTTCCATTGATTTGTTGTTAGTATTCTACTTTCTCCCTGTGCCTTAGGATTTAACTTAGTATCATATTGATCTATTGAATTTAAATCACTTAAAAATGAACCATCAGTAAATTCTATATCAACTGCAATATGCATTTGAGTATAATCATAGTCATAGTCACTTTCATCAAGTATGCTTGGGAAAATAGTATAACTTAAATTTGTGTCTTCATCCACTTTCACATCTAAATCTTTGTAAATTACATTATAGGAATATGCTCTCTCATTTCCCTTATGAATTCCTGAAATTTCAACTGATTTAGCTCCAGTCCAGCCTTTGCCTGAAGCCTGATTCCATGTTCCTGAAGGCCCCTTAGTAATAACTGTTGTCATTTTACTAACTGTTTCTTCATCTTCTTTTATTCCAGTTCCTAAGTTTAGTTCTGACCATTGAGCCATATTATTATTAGCTTTATATAATTCTGTAATTTCTAATTTAAAGAACTTATATGCTTTTTCATTGTTTATTTTGTATTCTTTTCTTTCATATCTAGCTGAAAAAACCTGATTATTTTGTTTGTCTAAGTTTTCCCAAATTGTTCCATCATTTGAACCTAATAAAGTCCAAGCTTTTGGATCACGTTCCTGAGCATCATTAGCTGCTACTATTTGATAACGATCAATTACTACTCCTTCCTTTACTTCAAAGGAAACCCAAGCTTTATTTGTGCTATTTATTCCATTAGGATCATAAGCTAAAAATTTTGTGTTTGTTGCATCATCAAATAGATTTGGAGGAATTTCGTTATCATTGTATTTTCTACTTGATTGAATACTGGATAATATTATTTTGTCATTAATGCTTCCATCAATAACTACTTCTTTTGGTAATCCTGATACATTTTCACTTCCTTTTTTTTCATCTATAATAGAAGTTAAAAAATTTTTATTTGTTTCATTATCCTCAAAAGATGTTTCAAATAGTATCTGTTTTTCTGGTTTTGTATTTGCACTTGTAGTTAGCTCTTTAGCAAATACTGCTGAGTAATTAATAGTCGTAACAGTTAAAGTCATAGCTAAAAAAGTAGTAAGTATCTTTTTCCCCTTAGCTTTCATTCTATTCTTCCTTTCTCTGTAAACTTATTTCAATTACTTCTTATATTCTTTTATCATTAACCACCTCCACATTTTAATTAAATTGTAGTTGTATAACAGAAGATTAATTTAAAATTTTATGATTCTTCATCTATATAGTAATGAAAGCATTTATACTTTAAAAGATACAATTTTTGTAAAAATTTTTACATTTTAAATATATAGCTTTTTAAAAATTTTTGTGTTTTTTATATTATTGAAACTTTTAATTATACCTTCTATATAATAGCTATTTATAATATAAAAAAAACAAGCTAAATTTAAATTTTATCACTTGAATTTAGCTTGTTTTATATTTTATTATTTTATAACATTGCTGCTCCAATAAGCCCTGCATTATCCCCAAGTTGCGCTATTCTTATATCTACCATTGCTGGATCTGCCACCTTAGTTTTTGTACACTCAATAATTTTAGGTAATAAATAACTATTATATATTAATACTGCTCCACCAATAACTACAGCTTCTGGATCTACTACAGCTATTATATTTGCAATACCAATTGAAATATTATCAATCCATTTATCTATTATCTGAACAGCTTTTTCATCATTATTTTCATATAAATCAAATACATCTTTTGTGGTTAGTTTTTTCTTATACGCTTCTGATGCTATTCTGGCTATATTTACACCACTACACTGACCTTCTAACCCACCTTTATTTAATCCTCCTTGGCTATACTTGTCTTCATTTATTATCATATTATATATTTCTGCTGTTTGACTATGCGCTCCATTTATAATTTTCTTATTAATAATTAAAGCTCCACCTACTCCTGTAGAAACTGTTATATAAAATACTGATTCACATTCCTTTGCACTTCCTACTAAACTTTCTGCAAATCCTGCTATATTAGCATCATTGTTAACATTTACAGGCAGGCTTAATTTTTCACTTAAGTATTCTTTTATATTAAAGTTTTCCCAACCTTTTAAGTTAACTGGATTTAATAATTTACCTATTCTCAAATCTAATGGTCCCGGTGCACCTACCCCTACCTTTTCTATTTTATAATTGCTCCATTGACCTTTTATTTGATTAACTAATTTATTCAAATTATATTCTGGCCCCTTTATTACCTCATTTTCAGTTTTAAATGTTTCTATTATATTTCCTTCTTTTGATATTATTGCCGCTCTTAAGTTTGTCCCTCCAATGTCAATTCCTATTAAATACATTTTTAACTCCCCCTTATTATATACATATATTTTAAACTACCAAATATACTTTTTAAAACATAATACTCCAGCCTATTGTAATTTGGTTTTATCTTATAAATATCATAAATTTTCACAATGAAATATAATTGATTTGTAAAGAAAATCACTTAAATCCTTATCGCTGAATTGATTAAGATATTTTTTAAATCTATTATCATATTTATAAGTACTTGCAATACATCTTAGTATATCTGTATCACAAGTCATATATTTTTCTAAATAGCCTTTCCATTTTAAAACTAAGTTTTGAACCTTATGTGATGAAGGCGAATCATTAATATATCCTGCTAGTTCTTTAAATAAGCTTTCCATATTATTTTTAAACTCAATATTTAAATTAACTTTTTCATCTTCAGATAATTTTTCTATATTCTTTTCATATTCCTTATATTTTTCTGTTTCTCCATATACTATCTTAGCTTCACGATTATATTGTTCTTGTAATGGTATAACTGTTGAATCATTAAATATATTTAAATTAAATAATTCTTCGCCTGCCAAATAATCATCTAATGCATTAATAATTGTTTTTAATCGTTGTTCCTTTCGTCTCAATTTTCCATAATGCATTTCTAGTATTTTACTTTGTTCTTTTTTAGGAAGTTGCATAATATCTGATATTTCATTTAGAGTCAAATCCATTTCCTTTAAAAATAAAATAGTTTGAAGTCTTTCTAGATCGTTTATATCGTAAACTCTATAACTATTTTTCGATTCTCGTCCTGGCTTTAATAAGTTTATTTTATCATAGTAATGTAATGTCCTTGGAGTTATCCCTGTTATTTGAACAACATCTTTAACTGTAAATAATTCTTTCTTCATTTCAAACTCCTTTCTTTATTGTAGTTTCAAATTTTAATATACTAATTTCCAAATTAATTTCCATTATACATGATATTATTATAATCTAAATTAATAAAATTCATAGTAAAACCATTAATTTTTAATATTCTTTTTTATATAATCTCTTAAAGTATAAAAAACACTCCCCTTATAATAGACACTTTATTATTTTATATGTCTATTATAAGAGGAGCATATCATATGAATACTATTTCTTTTTAATAGCTACACGCCATACTTCTGGGCCTTGTTCAAGGTATTCCCATTCAAATTGTTCAGTGTACTCTGCTAAAAATTGATAATGTAGTGGTTTTGGATCATGGTCATTTAATAACTCCATTTCTTCTCCACTCTTTAGATTATTAAAAGTATCAAATATTACAGCATGTTTTTCCTTTGGTGAATATATACGTGCATCTACTTGTGCATTAAATCTTGACATAGTTTCTACCTCCAATAATATAGTTTATAGGTTATATATTATATCTAAATATAGAATTTTTATGTGATTTCAATCACATATATAGCTATAAATAGTTTAATTTTAAGATTTAAGATTTAAAAGCTATTGAATTTTTTCTCAAAAAATAAAACTCCTTGGTATTTATTATAGGTATAAAGAAAATAACAAAATTACCATTTAATAATTGTATAACCTTTAAAATATTTATTGATTTTAGGTATAAATCATATTAAAATAGAATTCGCTGTATAAATATTAATTTTTATGTATAAAGGAGAAACAATGAATAATACATTAAATAAAGATAGATCTTCACTAAAATCCTCATTATTTTTTATTATTCCATCTTTAATGGGGATAATTTTATTTATATTTCCAATTAAATTTCAAGGAAATATAACAATACCTGTTGCAATATTATCTAATTTATTAGCTAATATTCTTCAAAACTGGTTAACTTCTATAATAACCTTAACAGTTTGTATTTCTACATTAATAAGCATAATAGCAAAAATATTTAAACCAAACTTTATTGTAAAAAGCGAATTTTTAAATAATTTATTTAATGTAGGCCCACTTTGGCTACTTGCTCGACTAATAGGTACTATATTTTGTGTTTTAACTTTGTTTAACATTGGACCTAAAGCTATAACTAGTGATATAACTGGTTCTTTTGTATTAAATGATTTACTTACAATATTGTTTACTATATTCTTCTTTGCAGGATTATTATTACCATTACTTTTAAACTTCGGATTATTAGAATTTTTTGGGACAATGCTTACTAAAGTTATGAGACCAATTTTTAGGCTTCCAGGTCGTTCTTCTATTGATTGCATAACATCATGGCTTGGAGATGGAACTCTTGGAGTAATGCTAACAAGCAAGCAATATGAGGATGGATTTTATTCTAAAAGAGAAGCAGTTGTAATAGGAACTACCTTTTCTGCTGTATCAATAACCTTTAGTTTAATTGTAATAGATACAGTTGGACTAGCTCATTTATTTATTCCATTTTATTTAACAGTTAGTCTTTCTGGAGTTATTGCTGCTGTAATAATTCCTAGAATATATCCATTAAATAAAATATCTGATACATATTATAATAATCAAAAAGGAAATGCAGATGAATCAGTTCCTGATGGATATAATTCTCTTTCATGGGGATATAAAAAAGCTTTAGAAAAAGCCTCACAAAATTCTGATATAAAGAAATTTTTTATAGATGGATTAAAAAATGTAATAGATATGTGGTTTTCGGTGTTACCTGTTGTTATGGCAATGGCTACTTCAGCATTAATAATAGCTGAATATACTTCTGTGTTCCAAGTTTTAGGAACACCTTTTATACCATATTTAAAACTTTTAGGAGTTCCAGAAGCTGTTGCGGCATCTCAGACTTTAGTTGTTGGTTTTGCTGATATGCTACTTCCATCTGTTTTGGCAGCAAACACTATAACTAATGAAATGACAAGATTTATAATAGCTTGTACTTCAGTTTCTCAATTAATATATATGTCTGAAGTAGGGGGAGTACTTCTTGGTTCAAAAATCCCAGTATCATTTAAACAACTAGTAATATTATTTATAGAAAGAACTATTATTATACTTCCTATAATTGTTATAGTTGCAAACATACTGTTTTAAAAAAGGTTGTTTATAAACAACCTTTTTTAATTTAATATGAATATTTATATATATTATTACATACCCTTATTGATATTAGGCTACATAAATGTTTTAAGAATATCTAATGATTTGAAAAGCTGCTCAGAATATATATCCATTTTTTCTAAATACATATCTGCTTTTTCCATATCTCCTTCGTTAGAAGCATTAACTGCATCTCTGCCTGTTTCATGTAGTTTTATATGACATTCTTCCATATCCTTAAATTCTTTTACATCTTTAAATTTTTCACATCCAATTCCATAATACCATTTCCCTAGACGGCAGTCCTTATAATCTGCTAGCCTTTTTGCATCTAATTCTTCGTATCCTAAGAACATGTTGTAAATTCTCCATTTCCAAACTAAATGGTCTGTTTTAAAAACTTCAATTATTGCTCTCTCATCTACAAAATCTCTGTTATTTAAATAATTTCCTCTAAAGTCATGGACATGCTTGCTTGTATCATTAACATATTCCCCAAGGCTTTTACTCTTACTTTCTATAAAATCTGCTTCTTTAGATATTTGTTCAACTCCATCAGTTAAGTTTTCTGTAACAGCGGTTTGTTCCTCTACATTTGCTGTTACTTGGCTTATAGTTTCATCAATTTTATGGATAGAATCTGATATTTCATGAATTTCATTTAAGGCTTCATTTATTATATTTTTACCTGTATCTAATTGATTAATTGAACTTTTAATTTGATTTGAAGAATTATCTATAGCCTTATTTAAATGAATAACATCATCTTTTACCTGCTCTAAAGATATCTTAGTGTTTTCTGCAAGCTTTCTTACTTCATCTGCAACTATAGCAAATCCTTTTCCTTCTTCACCTGCTCTTGCGGCTTCAATTGCTGCGTTTAAAGCTAATAAGTTTGTCTGATTAGCTATGCCTTTTAATATCTCTATAACTTGATTTATAGATTCTGTCTTTTTCTTTACTTCATTCATCTCATTATTAATCTTTTTAGTTTCTTCAAAATAATTAATCATAAATTCCATGGACTTTTCTATTTTTTCTACTCCAGCTTCTGTACTTAAGCTAATATCTCTAGCATTAGCAGCAACATTTTGAGATATGTTTGCCATATTTTCACTAGATGCTGATAATTCCTTACTATTATTCAAAAGATTATGTAAATGCTCTGTTTGGACTTTAGTACTTTTTATAGTATCTCTAAGTGAAGTCATTTTTGTCATTTCTGTTAATATTGAATTGATATTAAGTAAATTATTAGTTCTTTCAGTTTTTAGCTTGTCCACTAACTTATTCCATTTATCTGAAACTTCCTTTGATCCCACTTCCTTTTCATTTATATAAGTAGCTTTGTCATTTAATAGATTGTCTATAGCATTTATTAATATACTTTTATCTATAGAGCTACTTTCTTCATGCTGAGATTGTACTTGTGCCTTTACTTTCCTTCTAAATTTAATCATGATTCCTCCATTATAAGAAAATTTATTTTTATTTTTTAATTATACTAAAACTTTACATAATATTCTATATTATTGTTAAATTTGCTAAAAGACTGCTTTTAGTAAGTTAACTGCAAAGCACTATATTAAGAATTGAAATCTTAATTAAATTATATTTTGCAATAACTATATATTAAATAAACCTTAAAAAGGGGCTGTCGCACTA
>NZ_LBMX01000095.1:0-18501 GCF_001010885.1 Clostridium sp. C8
TTCTTTTCGAATGTTAAGCATTTCCACTACATAACTCATGAGATATCCTCCCTTATTTTTTACTAATACATATTCATATTAATTTTTTATGCCTTTTTTTTGAGCATTTGTTAAATAAATCTAATTAACTCATTATACAAGAAAAAGACGGTGATACCGCCTTTTTCACTACTTTTAACAATTTATTAAATCTTATGAAAACTATTTTATTAAGTCTCCCTTTTCACCTTTAACTGTTATTTCTCCACTCTTAACCTTGTTATAAACTTCATCTACCTTCTTAGTAGTTTCTTCACTTAAGTTTGGATTTTCACTTGGAATACCAACACCATCATTTTTAGCATCAAATGTTAATGTTTGACCACCTGGGAATTTTCCATCTAATTCATCTTTAATTATATCATAAGTAGCTACATCTATTTTCTTCATAGCTGAAGTTAATATTATAGATTTATTATCTTTATATATACCATCTGCATATTGATCAACGTCAACACCTATTATCCAAGCTTCTTTTCCAGCTGTTGCTCTAGCTTTTGCTTCATTTATAGCTCCAACTCCAACTCCACCAGCTGCTGTAAATACTGCCTTAACTCCGTTATCAAACATAGTTGCTGCTAATTGTTGTCCAGCTGCTACGTTATCAAATGATCCTTGATAAACAACATTTTCTGCTTTTATTGACATCTTTGTTCCTAAATTATCATTAGCATATTTAACACCTTGTTGGAATCCCCAGTTAAACTTTTGAACTGAAGGTATTTCCATACCACCTATGAAACCTAATTCTCCTTCTTTTAATTCAAGAGATGCTGCTACTCCAGCTAAAAATCCTGCTTCATGTTCTGCAAAAAATACTGCAACTGAATTATCAGCTACCTTTTCTACTCTATCTGCTCCAGTTTTTCCATTGTTAGGAGATCCATCGATAATTACAAATTTTGCATCTGTATATTTATCTTGAGATTGGAATATAGCTGTTTCAAACTTAAATCCAGGAGTAACTATAAATTTATATCCTGTATCATAAAGATTTACAATTTCCTTCATATAGTCAGCTTCTGTTGTTCCAGTTGGCTTTAAGTAGTTAGTTTCAACTTTTAATTCTGCTTCTGCTTTCTTTATACCTTCCCAAGTACCTTGGTTAAATGATTTATCATCAATAGTACCTGCATCAGTAACCATACCTACTTTTATACCTTTTTCTGTGCTTCCACCTTCTGACTTGTTTCCACATCCTACTAAACCTGTTACCATAAGCGCGGATAGTGCTAAAGCTATTGCTTTTTTCTTCATATTAAAATCCTCCTTAGACTTTTGTAATTTAATTATTATAAAAGGTTTATTCTGTTTAAACTTTCAAAAAAGATTATACAATATATAATTCGTAAATACAATATTTTTTATAACATAATTTTTCTTGTTACGACATATATTCACAACGAAAAACCTTTTCACTATTATTTTTCATTTTTTATTTTTATTAATATTTAATTTGAAAGATGTATTCCCGAATATTGTTTTGTTTTCATGAAAATTAATTCGTGTTTTTCCCGTTAATTGTTAAATTTATATCACTTGTATTTTTATGACTCAAATCAATTATAGTGGAAAATAACTTAATATTATAGCAATTATAATGGAAGGTAATAAATTTGATACTTTTATTTTAGTTACTCCTAAAACATTTAAACCCAATCCTATAATTAGTAAACTTCCTACTGCCGTCATATTGCTTATTGCAACATCATTTAATATATATGATAATGTTCCAGCTGCTAAAGTTATGCTTCCCTGGTATAAAAATACACTTATCGAAGATATCATTACTCCAATCCCTAATGTAGATGAAAAGATTATCGAACTTATTCCATCTAAAATAGATTTAGCGAAGAGTGTATTATGATTATGGTTTAAACCACTTTCTATAGAACCTACTATTGCCATTGCACCTATACAAAATAATAGTGTTGAGGTAACAAATCCTTCTGAAATAGATACATTATCCTTTTTATTATTGATCCTTTTTTCTATTCTTTTCCCTAAATTTTCGAGTTTTAAATCTATATCTATAATCTCTCCAAATAAACCGCCTATAGCTATAGAAATTATCATTACGATTGTATTATTTCCTTTTAATGCTCCAGATATACCTATATAAATAACGCACAAAGCTAGTCCATTCATTATAGTACTACTTAATTTTTCGTTAACCTTACCTTTTATAAAAAGTCCAATTAAAGACCCTAAAATAATCATTAAACTGTTTACTATAGTTCCTAACACGTTTTTTCCTCCTAAGTTTTATTTTGCAAAGCAATCTTTTTTAGTTCACAGTGCAAAATTCACAGTTCACAGTTGGGGATGAAACTACTACGTAGTTTCTGAAATTTAGTTTATATCAACTCTTTCAGAGTTAATATAAGAATTTCTTAATTCAGCAGAGCCGAATTATTTCCATAACTGTGAACTGTGCATTGTGAAATGTGCACTGAATAAATTAATTTAAAAAATCAATAAATATACTTTTAAATGTTTCTATATCCATAGGTGATATTCTTACTCTTTTTAATGAGTACAAGCCATCTTGAAGGCTAGAAATTCCACTCTCTGTTGTCACTGCAGCTTTAATTCCTAGTTCTTTTTCCACTTCTATTGTTTCTTCATCATATCTTCCAACAGGATAGCAAACAAATTTACTATCTACTCCGACTTTTTCTTTTAAAGCCTTTATACCTTCTTCTATTATTAGAATTTTATCTTCCCTAGGAATACTCGTAAATTCTATATGCCTAGATGTATGATTTTCTATTCCCATTCCGTTATTCTTCATTTCTTTCAACATATTTGAATTCATATACCAGCTATCAATATCTGTTTGGTCTGTTATTATAAAGAAGGTAGCTTTCATATTATATTTTTTTAATATTTTATAAGCATCTGAATAATTATCTGAATATCCATCATCAAAAGTTATTGCTACTGGCTTTTCCGGAACTTTACCAGTACTATACGCATTAATAACATCGTCTAAAAGCATTGGAGTAAAACCAGCTTCATTAAGCCATTTAATTTGTTCTTCAAATTGCCCTACTGGAACTAATAAGCGATTATTTGGATCACTGTCTGATATAGAGTGATACATAAGTATAGGTATCTTTACATCATTAATATTTAACGTTAAATAATTAGTTTTATCTTCTTTATTATTTTCCTTTATTTCTTCATTTTGTTCTTTTTCGGGTTCATCTTCTTTATTTATTTCACTTACTTGATTATCTTTTTCACCTTGGGCTTCTTTGCTAGATCTTTCAAAATAGTTTTCTATTATGTATTTTCCCCCAAAAATAATTACTAAAACTATTATTAAAGCACTTATTATTTTAAATATATTTTTCATTTATTTCTCCCCTTTTTTAATTATATTTCGACTATATATTTCTAGGAATATTTTGTCAACCACCTATCTAATTATTTATTTTTTTTTAATATTTTCTTATTTTTCTTTAAGTCATTGTTAATCATATCGTATTTTTGTATAATTAATCTAAACTAATTATGAAGGAGTGTTTTTAAATTGTTTGGATATGTGACTCCTCTTAAAGCAGAACTTAAGATTAAGGACTTTACAAAATTCAGAAGTTATTATTGTGGTCTATGTTTTCAACTTAAAAATAGTGCTGGAAACATACCTAGAATGGTATTAAATTATGATATGACATTTTTGGGAATACTACTTGACTCTTTATCACCTAAAGAGCCTGATATAGAAATTAGACGTTGCATGGCTCATCCTACTGATAAAAAACCTGTAATTATAAATAATGATGCACTAAATTATGCTGCTGCAATGAATTTAACTCTTTACTATTTAAAATTAAAAGATGATATTCAAGATGATAATAGTTTAAAAAGTAAATTTTTAGAAAGAATATTATATCCTTATCAAAAAAAATTGGATAAATCTATATCAAATATTAGATCCATAATTAAAGATAATCTTAGAGTATTGACAAATTTAGAAAAAAATAAAGATTTTGAATCAATAGATGTAATTTCTCACCCTTTTAGCGATATTGTGGGAAATATATTCAAGGAATATCCTGGAGATCTTATAAGTGATGGTCCTGATTTGAGAAATAAATTGTATAACTTTGGGTACACCTTAGGAAAATGGATTTATCTTATGGATGCATTCGATGATTTAAAAGATGATATAGAGAATAATAAATTTAATCCAATAAATTATTTATTCAATAAATCTAACGAGTCTTATTACGATCTAATTATACTAATACAAGAAAGGTTAGAGTTTACAATTTTAAATTGCTCTTATAATTGTAAAGATATACTTTCTAAATTACCTTTAAAAAGAAATGAAGATATACTTAGAAACATTTTAGAATTAGGTATGATGGATAAGTATATAGGAATATTAAATAATACTAGAGAAGATAAAAGGAGTGACAACTTAAATGAATCCATATGAAGTTTTAGGTTTAAAACCTGGCGCAACTCAAGAAGAAATAAAAAAAGCTTATAGAAATTTAATAAAACAATACCATCCTGATCAATATGGCGATAACCCATTAAAAGATTTAGCAGAAGAGAAAATGAGAGAAATAAATGCTGCTTATGATACATTAACTAAGAATCAGAATACTTCTAATAACTATTCAAGTAACACTAACTCATCATACAATAATTCTTCTTATAGTAATTCCTCTGATAGCAGTTATATGTTTTCAGAAATAAGAAGACTTATCCAAAGCGGAAATTACGCTGAGGCTGAAAATAAATTAAATAGCACTCCAAACAGAAATGCTGAATGGAACTTTTTATACGGAGTATTACTAACTAATAAAGGGTGGTTCGATGCAGGTCTTAAACATATTCAGACTGCTGTAAACATGGATCCTAATAACTTTGAATATAGACAAACTCTAAATTCTCTTAATCAAAGAACTTCTGCTTACAGAAATAATTATTATAGAACAACTGGTAATAATAGTACCAATGCTTGTGATTGTTGTATAAATTTATGGTGTTTAGATTCAATATGCGAATGTATGGGTGGAGACCTTATAGGTTGTTGTTAATTATTAATAACTTATTTAATTGGTGGTGTTTTAATGAAAATTAGAGATATTACAGTAAGTGCTATATTAATAGCACTTACCATTATTATTTTATATTTAAATTTACTTTTACCTATAAGCACTCTTAGTATCCTTACTTTGGCATCTTTATTAGTTCCTATTGCATTAATAAAGTCTTCAATAAAAAGTGCTTTTTCAGTTTATATAATTTCTTCAATTATAGGATTTTTTATATTACCTATTAATATAATCTCACTATATGCTTCATTCTTTGGTATATATGGAATAATCAAGTATTATATTGAAAAAATAAATAAGTTTTATTTAGAAATAATATTAAAATTAATATTTTTTAACATTATTTTAGTTATCTCATTTTTTGTATTTAATTCAGTTCTTGCAATAGGAAGTATTTCTCTTCCAATTTGGTTATTCTTCCTTGTTGCTCAGCCTATATTTTTTATTTTTGACTATGCTTTAACATTATTAATTTCATTTTATATGCAAAAAATACACAATAAAATATAGTTTAAAATAGCCTAGACCTTATTAAAAAGTCTAAGCTATTTTTTTGATTTTCATTAATCTAGTATTGAAAATAATATTTCAACTGCCCCTTCCAGTACTTCTCCTGCTGCACTTTCAATAAATTTTTTGAACTTATTATCTTTTCTTTTAATATTTTCATTTTTTTCACTCATAATTTTTCGATCTTCTGGTGCAGAATTATAAAAATATGCTTCTTCATATGATGTTATTTCTTTAAATAAAATTTTATTCTCATCATTTTTCAAAATAATGCTCCCCTAACTTTTTTTAATTCACAGTTTACAGTTCGCAGTTCACAGCTTTTTTCATTCCTTCATTATTTTTTTCATTCTTAATTTTTAATTATAGTTTACACTTATTACCTGATACCTGATACCTATTCTCTGTTAACTAAAAAATGAAACCAACTGTAAACTGAAAAATGCTTCGCATTTTATTAGATTATATATCTATACAACTTCTGTTCCAAATGGCATTAATGATAACTTAGCTAATTTTAGAGATTGCTTTGCAAAAGGTATTCCTATTATTGTAATGCATAATAATAAAGCACTTATCAAATTTGCTAAACATAATTCGAAACCACCAAAAATTATCCATAGGATATTTAATATCAAATTAAATCCACTATCATTTTTATTAATAACTTCTTTTCCAAAAGGTGCAAATTGTAGTTTAGCCATTTTAAAACATTGAAGTCCTATTGGAATTCCAACTATTGTTATGCACCATAAAAGTCCAAATACAATCCATCCTAGAGCATTAATAAACCCTCCACATATAATCCAAACTAAATTTCCTAAACAAGACATTACTAATCCCCCTATTATTTATTAAATATTATTTAGTTGTATTAACGCACAGTTTTCTATGGCATTAATAGAATTTTCTTTACAATAAGTTAAAATTTCATTGCTTTCAGCTCCTGGCTGTATTAAAACATTCTTTATTCCTAGTTCATTAGCTTCTTTTAAGTATTCTATTCCAAGCTTTGCATTTATACATAAATCAATAGCATCAATAGTATATGGTACATCTTTTAAATTAGTATAGATATTTTCTCCACCTTTTGGATGAACTCCACTTACTTTATATCCCTTTAATTTAAACTTATTTAAAATCTTATTTGCATATTTAGCTTCATTAGATACATCTCCAATAACTACCCAATTTTTCAGTTTCATCAAATTTTCTATATTCATATTTTATCTCCTTATAAAGTCTTTATATAATTACTATATCCAATTAAAAATATTTCATCAACAACTTTACTAATATATCTTATTACTTTTTTGTAATTGTTGACTTATATTATAATAAAATATATAATTGAGTATATTAAAATTATATATTCATTGCATTGATTAGGAGTAGTATTATACTGTTATACTCAAGAGAGCTGTTGTTTGGTGTGAAACAGTGTTTAACTTATAAGAACTTGCCTATGAGCTTACTTGTCAAAAGCAAGTACGGAAACCCCGTTATAGATTTGAGTGAGAAAAAATATTATTTTTTCTAATAAGAGTGGTACCGCGAATATGTCCTTCGTCTCTTAATTGAGATGAAGGGCTTTTTTATATTATTTTTTACTTTTAAAGGAGGAATTATTGTGGCTAATTACGGAACTGCCATCGATAAAAAATGGCAAGATAAATGGGAAGAAACAAATCTTTATAAATTTGACCCAAACAAGGAAGGTGAAAAACTTTATGTTTTAGAAATGTTCTCTTACCCTTCTGGCAGCCAATTACATGCTGGACACTGGTTTAACTATGGTCCCGTTGATTCATGGGCTAGAATGAAAAGAATGCAAGGATACAATGTATTTCAACCAATGGGATTTGATGCATTTGGTCTTCCTGCAGAAAACTTTGCAATAAAGACAGGGATCCATCCAAAGGATTCAACTGATAAAAATATAGAAACTATGGAAAAACAATTAAGAGCTATGGGAGCTATGTTTAACTGGGATAACGAGGTTATAACATGTAATCCTGACTACTATAAATGGACACAATGGGTATTCTTAAAACTATACGAAAAAGGATTAGCTTACAGAAAAAAAGCTCCTGTAAATTGGTGTCCATCTTGTAATACAGTTTTAGCTAATGAGCAAGTTCATGATGGTGCTTGTGAAAGATGTTCAACTGAAGTAACAAAAAAAGATTTAACTCAATGGTTCTTAAAAATAACTGATTATGCTGATGAACTATTAGAAAAATTAGATACTTTAGATTGGCCTGAAAAAACTGTTGCTATGCAAAAACACTGGATTGGTAAATCTACTGGTGCAGAAGTTACATTTAAAGTTAAAGATTTAGATATTAAATTTGATGTATTCACTACTAGAGTTGATACATTAAATGGTGTAACTTATGTTGTTTTAGCTCCAGAAAATCCACTAGTTAATGAGCTTACTACAGAAGAAAATAAACATGCTGTTGAAAATTACAAAGAAGAAGCTAAAAAACAATCTGATATAGAAAGACAATCTTTATCTAGAGAAAAGACTGGCGTATTTACAGGTTCTTATGCTATAAATCCTATAAATAATAAAGAAGTTCCTATTTGGATTGGAGATTATGTATTAGCAACTTATGGAACTGGAGCTGTTATGGCTGTTCCTGCACATGATGAAAGAGATTTTGCTTTTGCTACTAAATTTAATTTACCAATAGAAAGAGTTATAACTAACAAAAAAGGGGATAATGCTGAATTACCTTATTGTGAATATGGTGTGTTAGTTAACTCTGGAGAATTCAATGGATTAACTACTGAGGAAGCTAAGGAAAAGATAGTTGAAAAATTATCTTCTATGAATCTTGGATCTGCAAAAGTTAATTATCGATTAAGAGACTGGTTAGTATCTAGACAAAGATATTGGGGTGCTCCAATACCTATGATTCATTGTGAACATTGTGGAACTGTTCCTGTACCTGAAGATCAGTTACCAGTAGAACTTCCATATAATGTTGAGTTTGCTCCAGATGGAAAATCTCCTCTTACAAAATGTGAAGAATTTATAAATGTTGCTTGTCCAAAATGCGGAAAGCCAGCTAAAAGAGAAGCTGATACTTTAGATACATTTGTATGTTCATCATTTTACTACTTAAGATATCCTGATAATAAAAATACTGAGAAGATATTTGATACTGACCTTATAAATAAGATCCTTCCAGTAGATAAGTATGTAGGTGGTCCTGAGCATGCTTGTATGCATTTATTATATGCTAGGTTCATAACTAAAGCTTTTAGAGATATGGGATACTTAAATTTTGATGAGCCATTTAAATCATTAACTCATCAAGGATTAATTTTAGGTCCTGATGGATTAAAAATGAGTAAATCAAAAGGAAATACAATTTCTCCAAATGATTATATCTCAGAATATGGCTCTGATGTGTTTAGAATGTATTTAATGTTTGGTTTTGCTTATATAGAAGGTGGAGCTTGGAGTGATGATGGACTTAAATCAGTTGCAAGATTTGTAGATAGAATTGAAAGATATCTTGATATAGCTAGAGATGCTATAGAAAAGGGTGTTAATAATAAAACTTCTATTGATAAAGCTGAAAAAGAATTAAATTTCTGGATCAATAATGCAATAAAAGGTGTTACTGAAGATGCAGATAAATTACAATTTAATACAGCTATTGCAAGAATGATGGAATTTGTTAATGCATTTTCTAAATACCTACAAGAAGATGTAAAAAACTTAGAATTCTTAAAAAATACTTGTATTAATTTCTTAAAAATTCTTGCTCCTTTTGCACCTCATTTTTCTGAAGAACAATGGAGTTTATTTGGATTAGATTTTTCAATTTTTAATGAATCTTGGCCAGTATATGATCCAAAGGCATTAGTCAAAGATGAAGTTGAAATAGCTATTCAAGTTAACGGTAAAATTAAAGCTAAAATCAACGTACCTACCGACTTAGATGAAGAAGGAATTAAAGCTGCTTCTTTAGCTAATGAATCTATAGCTGATTCAACAGAAGGTAAAGCTATAGTAAAAGTTATAGTTATAAAAGGAAGACTTGTAAACATTGTTGTTAAATAAACTTACCCAATTAACAATTTAGGAAACAATTCAGCTTTCGCTAAATTGTAAAAATAAAAATACTGCTGAGAAAATTCCAGCAGTATTTTTTGATTTTCAGAATGCTGAAAATCCTCTTTAACTATTAACTATAAACTGTGAATTAAAAAATATACACTGATTAAGCTTCATCCAAAACAATTTTAAATTTATCTAAAACTTCACTTACAAGTTTTTCATCTAACTGATTATAATAATTCAATAAATTTGAATCTTGAAGTGCTGTAAATATTTTTTTACTAATTTCCATCCACAATTCAGGAATATATACCCAAACTATTTCTTCATATTTACAACTTAATAAAAAGTGTTCTATTCCCCAAAACAAGTACTCCTTTATATTATGCAATTTATTAAAAATTACATAATCTTCTACTACTCTTGGCGTAAGCTTATATTCATATATATCAACATAAAAAAAATCAAAATTATCTTTTTTAGCATTATATGCATCTGTATTTATAATTTTTATTTTAGAATTTTCTTTAAAATTAGAGTTATATAAGTCTATTATATCCTTTTCTTTTTCATAAACTATAACTTTGCTTATATCCTTCTTTTTAGCTAGCTCTTGCACAACATACCCTAGTCCAAGTCCAACTACTCCAACTTTCCCTTTAGCATATTTTATGAACATATATGAACTCTCTATTTCCATTGGAGAAATCTTCATCCATATATTATTAGGTCCATGTAACTCTAAAATATTTAAATTTATATTATCCTTTTTATTGTACATATACCCATTAATAAAATCTCTTTTATCTAGCGTGTTTTTTATTTCAAAACTTCCAATCTTCCCTAAAGATATTAAGTTATTATACTCTTTTATTTTCTCTAATAAATATGTTTTATCATATGGTTTCAAAATATAATACTTCCCTTCTGTATTAATTTTAGTTATGCTACATATAATACCTTGTGTAAAGTTTCAAATTTCTATAACTAAAAAAATACTTTTATAATAAATTATTTTTAATTTTGTTAACTAATATATTTTTTCTATATAATAATTATTATATTTACAATATATAGTAATGACAATAACTATTTATTAAAATTTACTATATATTGCATTAAAAAACTCTTGATATTTAATTATACTATGGTATACTAATGATATAAATTATCATTTAATAATAGAAGGTGAATAATATGGACAAAATTATAATAAGCGAAGAAGCATACAACGAATTCAAATCATTTTTAGATGAAAATGAAGTTGATAACTACAGTATAAGAATTAATTTAGCTGGATTTGGATGTAGTGGTCCTGCTTTCAATATATCTGTTGATGATGTTAAAGAAGGAGACGTTACTCAAAAAGTTAACGATATTACTTTTGTTGTAGAAGAAAAATTAGTTGATGAATTTGGCGGATTTAAATTGCTTTCAACTGAAGAAAATGAAGGAAGAGGCTTATCTCTTAAACCTGTCATTGAAACTGAAGGTGGATGTGGATCTTGCGGTGGTGGATGTCACTAGAAAAAAGAGTTGCAGTTGCAACTCTTTTTTTTATTGCTAAATAATAATTTTTATTATAAATTATTTAGCTATAATTTCTGCTCCATCTTCTGTAACTAAAACAGTATATTCCCATTGAGCTGAATATCCTCCATCATCTGTAAATACTGTCCAATCATCATCTTCATCTACAAATACTTCATAATCACCTTGATTTATCATAGGCTCTATTGTAAACACCATTCCAGGAACTAATACCATTCCTTCTCCTTTTTTCCCATAATGAGCTACAAATGGGTCTTCATGAAACTCTAATCCAACTCCATGGCCTCCAAAAGATCTTACTACTGAAAATCCATTTACTTCTGCATGTTCTTGTATTACAGCTCCTATATCCCCTAAGAATCCCCAAGGTCTTACAGCTTCAAATCCTTTTTCTAAACATTCTTTTGCAACTCGTACAAGCTTACTATCTTCTTCCGCCACATTACCAATCATAAACATTCTTGATGCATCTGAATAATATCCGTTATATATTGTTGATACATCTACATTTACAATATCTCCATCTTGAAGTATAGTATCATTGCTTGGTATTCCATGACATACAACATCATTTATTGAGACACAAACACTTTTAGGAAATCCTCCATAATTTAATGGTGCTGGTATTGCTCCACTATTAACTGTAAAATCATGTACTATCTTATCAATTTCCTCTGTACTCATACCCATCTTAATTTTTTCTTGTACTAAATCTAATACTGCATTATTAATTTTAGCACTTTCTTTTATTCCTTCTATTTGCTCTTTATTCTTAATTAGCTTTCTAGGCGGAATATGAAATCCCTTTGCTTTCAAGCTATCTAATTTTTCATCTAATTCAATGTGGCATTTTTTATATTTCTTACCACTTCCACACCAACATTGATCATTTCTATTTAAATTCATATTAAACCTCCTTTTAAATTTTCCAAATCAAAATAATTAACAATTACATATTTACATTTCACAATATACTAAAAATTATTTCAAATATAATTTTATTCTAAAATATGAAATTTGATACTACAAGTTTGTATTATTTAATATTATTTATTAATATAACTATATCACATATTCTTATTATTGCCTTAAAAATTTCATTAAAATAAAAATACTCTATTTCTAGAGTATTAAAACTAACTTTTTATAGTAAATTCATAATTAATATAAGGATCCATAATAGAATTTATTCCATTTAAAATATCTATCCAATAATTTTTCTTAATTGTTATTATCTCCTTATCTTCTTCAGTCTTATTACTAAACTTTTCTTGATTAAATTCCTTAAAAAACTCATTTAGTTGGTTTGACATATTATTCATAGCTGAAAAGTTATTTAATGTTTCACCTTCTAAAATAATTTTATCATTTTGATTCTTCATTTCAGAATTTAAATATTCAAATAATAAGCTTTCAATTCTTGAATATACTTCATTAGGTATTTCTTTTGATATCTTAGATTTTTTGCTTATAGTAATAATTTCTTCTTTTCCATAATTTTTATAATTTGACCATAGATTAGTGAATTCATCTGACATTGAACTATAATTTTTATATAAAGCAAGTAATTCTTCATTACTTATGCTACCTGCTTTTATACTCTGATTTAATATATTCAATGCTCCTTCATTTCTATTTCTTATTTCTTCAACACTTTTATAGGTTTCTTTACCTACTAGTATTTTATATCGAGAATTCATAATTGACGTGTAAACGTTTATCAATAGACTTATAATCAATACTGCCAATATTAAAAGAATACTATTATTTTTACTTATCTTATAAGATTTCATAATGCACCCCCATATTTTTGTATTATATCATAGATTATTGACTAATACCAGTACGCTTTTAAATTGCAAATTAATTCTTCTTTCTAGCATACAATTCACAAAACATAGTTAGTTGCTAGTTTTCATTTTATAGGTAGCAGATAACAAGGAATAAATATTTAATTGTCACCTGTTACCTTATAAAAAACTGTAAACCAAAAATTATAATTCATAACTTATTACTTAACCATGTTAAAAGTATCTTCCATGTTCTTGTTGATACTCCTTAATCATCTCTAATCCTGCAGTTCCACCTTCACCCTTTTCTACCCTACCTTCTATTTTCTTTATTTCTCCATAAGGTCTTGATAAAGATAAATCTTCATCTCCTGTTAATACCCAAATTATATTCGAATTAACTGGCTTAACTTCTAATTCCTTTTCACCTACCCCATCAGTAAAATATATAAGCACATGATTTCTCATCTTATTATCTTTTATATATTTAAATACTGGTGAAAATTTAGTTGATCCTATATTAGATGTTCTTTTTTTAATATCATTCTTAGATTTCATTTCATAGACACGTCTGATTTCATTATCACATTCTATTACAGTAATTTTATTAGTTCTAGTTTTAGTTATTTCTAGTATTTCAATCATTATTTTATGCACCTCTTCTTCACTCATAGATGCACTTATATCTATGGCGACTATAATTTCTGGAATATTATTAGGAAGAGTTCCCCTTATATCTAATCTATCTGGTTGTCTTCTATTTCTTCTTGTTATAGTCTTTCTTTCTCCTGCTCTAAGCGATGGCATTAATTTTTTTAATGTTTCTTGCCATGGTATTTCTGCCTTCTCTGTATATGCATTAATAATTGCTTTTATATCTTTAGGAGCATTACCTTTAAATGAACTTATAGCTGTTTTCTTGGTCATATCCTTTATTGCATCATAATTTAAATTACTTTCTTCCCATGCATCATGAGCCTTTGAAATATCAAGCATTTCTCCTATAGATTCACTATTATTTGATTTCATGCTCTTTAAAAATTTTGATCTTATAGCCTTTTCTATACTTTCAGCATATTCTTCAATAGATTTATCTTCTCTAAGACTCAAGTTATATTCTTTATTGATACTTTCTATCTTAAAACTATCCATTGGCAAGTTTTTTATAAACTGATTTATAGAAATATCAAGTGCTAAATTCACAGAAGTTGTTGTATATTTGTTTTTAAGATCTTTTTCTCTTTGATGATGCCCATACATTATATGGTACACCTCATGTTTAAAAAGAGCTTGCATTTCCTTTTTATTACACATTAAAAATAATATTGGATTAAAATACATCTTAAATCCTTGCATTTTAGGAACTGTTGCTAGTGGCCATGTTATATTAAACCTTATGCTTCTTTCAATTTTCACTAAAAATTGTCCAAAAAAGTTATCTTCACCATCTATCATATCAATTACAACAGACTCTACTAAAGAAAAGAAGTTTCTTTCAAAATCACTATTTAACTCTCCATGCTCCTTAATTTTTAATGCTTGCTTTAATAAATTGTTACGTTTATCATCAAATATCATATTCCTCATTCCTTATTGAAAAATATTAAAGAATGCATCTAAAAATGTATCTTCATTTAATAAATCTTTATATAATCTTTCGCTAGAATCACTTTTTATTTCTTTCATTATGCCAAGTCTTAAATCCTTTGGATAACAAATTAATAAATCTCCAAATAGTTTTCTATTATTCTCTGTATTATTTTCCTCTAGGTATCGTAAGGAATTTTTAGCTAATATATATAATCTTGAATGGCTTTCTTTTCTTATCTCTTCCTTTACTTCTATTGGTAAAATAATATATTCAAATAGATCCTTTGGTTTAATTAATTGATTTTTTATATTCTTAATATAATTTATAAAATCTGTTGCTATACTTACCCCTACATTTCCTTTAACCACATTATAGAATATATCAATTGAATAGTTATTACTATTTTTCATATATATATTATAAGCTTTAGCTACTCTTTCCCAGCTTCTTGGTGTAGCTTTTATAGATTCATTTGAATTTGGTGTATTCAAATACTCTGGAAATGTTGATAAAAATTCAATTATATTTTCATTTACGTTTCCATCCTCACTCATAGCCCACTTAATCCATTCTTTTATATCAGAATCCAGTTCAATCCATACAAATCTATCTTCTTGAGCTTTATCCATATCAACTACTTGATACTCACTATCTTCAAAACCATCATACTTATTTGAAGGATTCATAGCCGCTACTATTTTAATGGAATCATCTAATTTATATCCGTTTATTTCTCTATTTAATATTAAATTCATAAGCTCTTGTTGGACTGCATGCTCACATCTATTTAATTCATCTATAAATAATAGTACTCCATTATAGTTATAATTTATTATAGCTTCTTTCATTTCAATAAGCTTATAGTGCGTTGCATATTTAGTTCTTCCATCTTCAACTATTGGTAATCCGCCAATTTCACCTTCTTTTAGAAGATTTGCATCTATGTTTACTAAATAATAACTATTACTTTTGCATATTTTTTTTACTAAAGATGTTTTTCCTATACCAGCTTCACCTATTATTAATGGAACACTTCCTGACTCTAAAATTAATTCTATAGTACTTATAGCTTCTGAAAATTTCATATTTTATCACCTCTTGTTGTCTTATCTTGAAAGTTTATAATCCACTAATAAAATTTTAGCTTTTTTACTTCCATATTCACTTATAAAATTTATCTTATCCATCTCTAATATTTCAAGTTCTAAAAAATCTTTTATATATTTTTCATCTATAAAATCTTCTTTTATTTTATCTATTACTACATTCACCACAAAATCTACATCTATAGAATCATAAACATATTTTACAATTTTTATATTATCTCCAATTAATATTTTTAGTTCATCTAAATCAAAATTAATATAATTTATAGCCTCTTCATTTCCCTTTACTGCTTCTCTTCTAGCTTTTAAACTTGGATTATCTATAAACTTTATTGCTGCCCAATATTTTTTTATTGCTTCTAATTGTACCTTTTCTGAAGGATTTTTTATATATTTTATTGCATCGTAATCCTTAAAAACTGCTATCATCTGCATACTTTCAGTCGGATTTTCTATAAATTGTATCGCCCATCCTTTTGCCTTTATAGCTTCAAGTTTTACTTTTTCAGTTGGATCTTTTATATACTTTAAAGAATTCCATAATAATTTAACTGCTAGTATAGCATTTTCTTCGTCTAACTCTTTAATATATTCCACTGCTAATGGATTATTTTTTATTGCCTTTTCCTTCATAATACTAGTTGGATTATCTATATATCTTATTGCTAATCCATTTCTCTTAATAGCTTCAAATATTAATTCCTCACTTGGATTTTCTATATACCTAATATACAAAGGATTATCATATATTTTTTTAAAATCATTGCTTTCCATAATTGTCCTTCCTTATTCTTTCTATACTTTAAAATAATCTATAATAAAGTTAATATCTATCTTGTTATTTATTATACTATATTTAATGAATAATTACTATTATTTAATATTTATAATTATAAAAATAAAATAAAAGGGTAAAAATATATTTCTATACTTTTACCCTTTTATTTTTTATTTATGCTCATGATCCTTTATATGATTAATACAATAGCACTTTTTTCCTGAACATTTTGAACAGTATCTAAATTCCATATTAGTATTATCTTTTTCTGTTATTCCACACACAACGCATTTATGAATAAATTCTACTTCTCTAATTTTAGATTTAAATTTTTGCTGTCTATGATAATTCATTGCACTACTTTTTGTTCCTGTAAATATACTTTTTCCAAAGAATATTAAGTAATTTACAACTGGAATTAAAGCTATTATCACTCCATTTAAAGATTTTAAAAATATAGCTGAAAGTACACTAATCCCTATCATAATCCAATTGAATATTGCAATATATTTAACCTTTAGAGGTATTATAAAAAACAATAATAGTTGAAAATTTGGATATATTTTTGCAAATGCTAAGAATAGTGAAAGGTTAACATATGAACCTGTTACTGTCTTTCCTGTTAAGAATGCTATTATTATTGAAGCTAACATACCTATTAGGTAATATGCATTAAACTTAAAGCCTCCCCATTCTTCTTCAAGACCAGACCCTGCTAGATAATAAAAATATAAGGTGAAAATTACCCAAAAAGCAGATGTACTTTCTGGTACAAAAATAAATGTTATAAGTCTCCATATTTCTCCATTTAGCACCTTGCTTGAATCCAATACTATATTATTTATTAGTTCATTATTTCCATTAATCATAGTAATAAAATATATTACTGCATTTCCTAATACTATTATAAGCATTAAATTCCTTATATAAAGATTTCCAAATTTTCTTTCTAATTTATTTAACCAATTCATAACTTCAAATTACTCCTTTTATAATTACTTTATTATATAAGTTGTTATAAATAGTTTATATCAATATACCATTATTATCAACAAAGGATATTTTTTATTTTATTTCCATTTATTTACAATTGTTCTTATGTTAAGTATAATTAATATATGATTCTTATAGATTTATTATAACTTAATGAGAGGTGTTTATATGGAACCTAAAGTTTTTGATATTGAATATAGAAGAAAATTACTTTATAAAAGAAAGAGGCGAAGACAACTCATATTTCAAATTTCTATATTTCTAAGTGTACTTTGTGTATCATTCTTTATTATACTACTGGGTAATAAGGATAATAATGTTTCTTCTGTAAACCAAAAAATAACTACATCATCTTCCTCAACTGAAGAGAAATTTATAATATGTATAGATCCTGGACACGGGGATTGGGATACTGGTGCAAAAGGAACAACTGGAGTATTTGAAAAAGATATTGTTTTAAATATATCTTTAAAATTAGGAAAATTACTTGAATCTAATGGAGTGAAAGTTATTTATACAAGAACAAATGATTCTCTTCCTTGGCTTGAAACAGCAAATGATAGCTTAAAAGAAAGAATAAAAATACCCGAGGTCTTTGATGCAGATTTATTTATATCTATTCACTGCAATAGTAATTATGATTCCCCAGATTCAAAAGGATTAGAAACTTGGTATAAACTATCTAATAATGACAGCAAAGAATTATCTAATATAATCCAACAATATTTATTAAAGTTAAATTATACAGAGGATAGAGGCTTAAAAACTTATAAAAGTAAAGATGATGCTCTTGCAGTATTAGAATTAAATTCAAGTATCTCAAGCTTAATTGAATTAGGTTTCTTGAGTAATGCCTCTGATGAAAAATATTTAAACTCTGATTTAGGTCAGAATAATTGTGCTGAAGCTATAAATGATGCTATATTAAGCTATATTAAGAGTAATAAGGAATCTTTAATTAATAAAAGAAATAGTAATGATTAGATT
>NZ_LBMX01000096.1:0-21060 GCF_001010885.1 Clostridium sp. C8
ACATACTGTACAAACAAATTTTTTCATAATCTAAACTCCTCCTAATTTCCACATTATTTATATAATTAGATTATATATAATATTTATTAAATTATATATAATCTCTTTTCGATGTTTTTATTATATAATAATAATTATTATTTGTAAATAGTTTTTCTTAAATTTAATAAAAAATTTCTAATATTTAGTATTATACTATACTTCGTAAAAATATAATTAATTTATAATTAGCTTGAATACTCATTTAATATGGAATAACATTATGTAATTATAATCAAAGGGAATCTAAAATCAAAAAAAGATAGGTAACAAGTGATAAATGTTAGATTTTTAAAATAAAACATCTATTACTCAGTACCTATCCCCTATCATCTATAAGATCAAAAAACTATTATTTGTCTATTTCAAATTTTGAACCTTATACTTATAAAACTTGCTACTACCATATTTATTAGTGTTTTATACTAATTACTTAGTGCTATTCACCAATATATTAATCTCTATATTTATTTACTTCTTTTTTTACGGATACTAATAGCTTATTAAGTTCATGTATTTCTCCATCTTCTATTAGTTTATTTAATGAACTCTCATATCTGCTTGCTTCTGCAAATTTTCCAAGAGATGTTAGAGTCAATATATTATGCATTATGCTTGATATTATATCTGATTTTATTTCAAATAATTTTTGAGCATCTTTTATTTCGTCCTTTATATCTAACATTTGTTCATCTAACTCAAAAGCTGCATCTGCTGCCTTCTTTAGTTTTTCTCTTACATTGTCAGGTAGTTGTTTTTTATATTTATAATTTAAAGAATGTTCTATTGTTGCCCAGAAATTCATGGCTAAAGTTCTTATTTGGAATTCGGCTAAAATCTCTTTTTGCCCTTCTGCCATATTAATTGGATATTTTATTATCATATGATAGCTTCTATAGCCACTTTCTTTTACGCCCCTAACATAATCCTTTTCATAAAGAATTTGCATATCCTTCCTTGCTCTTAATATTTCTACAACTCTATCTATATCATCCACAAATTGACACATAATTCTAATTCCAGCTATATCTTCAATTTCATATTGAAGTCTATCTATTGGAATCCCAAATTTATTAGCTTTTTCTAGAAGGCTTGATATCTCTTTTACCCTTCCGGTAACAAATTCTATTGGGGAGTATTCATTTTTCTTTCTATATTCTTTTCTTATGCTTCTAAGCTTTACCTTTAATTCATCTACAGCCTGTTCATAAGGCATAAAAAAACTTTTCCAATCTTGAATCACCATATTTTATCACCCTTTTCAAACTTCACCTTAATCATTATATCAAAAATCTTTAAATGTGTAATCAAATTGTTAATTGAAATAAATATAATTTATTTCAATTTTATTTGTAAATGTTTTATAAACAAACTATATACAATATGATATAATTATATATGAGTTGTAATAAAACATTAATATTTAACTAAAATAAATTATTTTACACCTATATTCTAAGTTTTGCGTAGCAAAACCTCATCAATTGTTAACTATCAATTGTTAATTAAATTATATATGTAAAAATTAGAGGTGATAACTTATGATAAAGAATTCAGCAGATATCAATGCTAAAGATTTGATAAACAAAGACGATAATAGTAACACAATTAAAAGTTTATTTCTTAAAGAAATATCCTGTCCAGTTTGTAAAAACTCATTTAGAACAGCAAGTGTAAAAGTTAATGCACCTAGAATTGCATCAAAGGACTCAGATTTATTTATAAGATACTCTGTTATAAATCCTTACCTTTATGAGGTCTGGCTATGTCCAACTTGTGGTTATGCAGCTTTAAAAGTAGATTTTAGTAAAATAAGAGAATTTCAAATAAAGCTTATTAAAGAAAAGATAACACCTAAGTGGGTTAATCGTGAATATGATATTCCTTTTACTGAAAAAATTGCAATTGAAAGATATAAGCTAGCTTTACTTAATGCCTTAGTCATTGAAAGTAAAAGTAGTACAAAGGCTATGATTTGTTTGAAAATTGCTTGGATGTATAGGTTACTAATGGATGAGGCTAATGAAAAAAATTACATAAAGCAATCATTAGTAGCTTTTAATGATACATTTATAAATGAAAAACTTCCAGTCTATGGACTAGATAGATTTTCTATAATGTTCCTTATAGGCGAGCTACATAGAAGAATAGGGGAAGATTCCTTAGCACTTAGATGGTTTTCGGAAGTAATTACATCTATAGGTGCCCCCCAAAAAGTAAAAGAAATGGCTAGGGATGGAAAAGATAAAATTAGGAGGTACTAAAATGGGTTTATTTTCTAAATCAAAAAAGAAGGAAGTTGACAATACAAACGAAAATATATCTAATGAGTTTGTATCAAACAGTATCAATGAAAAGGAAAATACAAATGAGAATCTAAAAAATGAAATGGTAATGCTAAGTGAAACTAGCTCTAGTATATCTAGTGCTATTCAAGATGTTAATAGCTCATTATCTAATTTGACTAATGCTACGCTTACACAAGCAGAAGAGATTAATAATGTAAATGGCATTTTAGAAAACTTCAATACTCGTATGGAGCAATTAGCTTATAATGTTACTAATGTTCAAATAACAGTTTTAGATACAGATAAGGTGGCTGATGAAGGTTTAAATACTTTCACCGACTTAGATGAATCATTAAAATCTTTACAACATGCGTTTACAATAGTTAGTGCAACAGTAAACTCGCTTGTTTCAAAACTAGAATCTGTAAATACAATAACAGATTCTATAAGCCAAATTGCAAGTCAAACTAACCTACTTTCTCTTAACGCTGCAATAGAAGCTGCAAGAGCTGGGGAAGCTGGTAGAGGTTTCTCTGTAGTAGCAGGGGAAGTTAGAAAACTTGCTGAAAACTCAAAGCAATCTGTTGAAAGTATCACTAAAATATTGGATGATATAAAATCTGATATACTTGATACTTCAAAGGCTATGCAAGCTGGTAGCTCTGCAATAGATAATCAACAAAAAACATTAATTAGTACTAAAGGTAGCTTTACAAATATAAAATCATCTATTAGTGATTCCATTAAAGAAATAGAGGACTGTATAGGAAACTTAACAATAGCTTCTTCTGAAAAAGATGAGGTTTTAGCTATAATAGAAAAAGTTTCTACTCTTTCTCAAGAACATTCCGCTTTATGTGAAGAAATTGCTGCAAATATGGATATTCAAACAACTAGTTTAGAAAAACTTGACTCTACTATATCTTTATTAAATTCTGAAATTTAAAATCATTTATATATAATTTATATAAATAATAAATGGCTGTGCATAACTAATTTAGTGACATTAGTTATGCACAGCCTTATATTTTAATCGTTTTTAAGCATCTTTTAATATATAAGTTTTTTATTAAATAAATAAATTGATATTAGCATCATCTGCTTCACCAAGATAATATCCAACTCCACCATAAGTTATTCCATCTATTAATTCCTCCTTTTTTATTCCCATAACATCCATAGACATTGTGCAGGCTACTACTTCTACGCCATTTTTTATAGCTGCATCCATTAAATCTTCTAATGATTGAATATTTTTATTTTCCATGACCCCTCTAATCATTTTAGCACCCATTCCGCCCATATTCATTCTTGATAATCCAAGCTTTTTACTACCTCTTGGCATCATCATTCCAAAGGCTTTTTCGATTATATTTTTAGGTGTTTTTATTTTTTCAGGCTTTCTTAAAATATTTAATCCCCAGAATGTAAAGAACATAGTTACCTTCTTTCCCATTGTAGCTGCACCGTTGGCAATTATAAATGAAGCAATTGCTTTATCTAAATCACCACTAAACACAACCATAGTTTGACCATTCTTACTTGGGACTGTAGTACAAGTATTAGAAATTTCAGTTCCAGATAGAATTTGGTCTGAGCACTTCATAATTGTTGCTTCTATAATACCTTTATTTTTGTCTAAACTCATAAGTCTATTATTAGTTTTCTTAGTCCATGCTTCTATATCTCTGCAAAATCCATCATCTGATACCTTTACTTTTAAAACTTCTCCATCAATCATATCATCCATGGTTGCCTTTACTTGCATTAGAGGACCTGGACAAGATAACCCAGTTGCATTTAACTCTCTTACTTTATCAGCTGCTACCTCTCTCATTACAGAATCTCTCTCCTCACTGTTATTTATATTATCACTTTTTCTATCTAATACTTTAGCCTTATAATTCCAATTTACATAAGACTTATATCCACCATTTAAGTTTCTAACTTTAAATCCATTGGCTTTTAATATTCTTGCTGCTATATATCCTCTAATTCCTACTGCACAATAAACTAAAATTTCTTTTTCTCTATCTAGCTTATCTAAATTATTTCTTAAGTCATTAACAGGTATATTTATTGAATTTTCTATTTTTCCAAGTTCAACTTCTTGTGCATCTCTTGTGTCTAATAATATTTGTTTTGACTTATCAAATTTATCTAAATCTTCTATGTTTATAACATCTACTAGTCCTTTGTTTTGATTTTGAGCTATAAATCCAGCCATATTTGCAGGAGATTTTGCTGATAAAAATGGTGGTGCATATGCAAGTTCTAGCTCTGCTAAATCCTCCATTGTACCTCCAAACTTAATTGATGTTGCTACTACATCTATAAATTTATCAACACCTTCATATCCTAAAGCTTGAGCTCCTAAAACTTTCCCTTCAAGATCATATATAACCTTTATTGTTAAAGGGGTTGCATCTGGATAATACCCAGCATGGTTCATTGGATGAAGATAGACTTTATTAAATTTAATTCCATATCGACTTAAAGTTCTTTCGTTATTTCCTGTAGATGCTGCTACCATATCAAATATCTTTATTATTGATGTCCCTAAGGTTCCTTTATATACAGAATTTAATCCTGCTATATTGTCTGCTATTATTCTTCCTTGCTTATTAGCTGGTCCTGCAAGTGGTATAAAAGCTTCCTTACCATTTACATAGTCTCTTACATTTACTGCATCTCCAGCTGCATATACCCCTTCTTTATTTGTTCTCATATACTCATCTACTATTATATGTCCTCTTTGACCAAGCTCTATGCCGCTATCTTTTATAAACATAGTATCTGGTGTTACTCCAATCGCTGAGACAACCATATCAACATCTATTTCTTTTCCACTTTCTAATTTAACCTTTATTGACTTATCTACTTCTTCAAATCCATTAACTTTCTCATTCAGCATTATACTTATATCATTTAAGTTTAACTCTTTTTCCATTAGACTTGAAAACTCTGAATCAAAAGGTGCCATAACATGCGGCGCTGCTTCTACTAAAGTTACTTCAATTCCTCTTTCCTTTAAATTTTCTGCCATTTCTATTCCTATAAATCCACCGCCAATAACAACAGCAGATTTAGTATCTCCAGAATCTACAAAGGCTTTTACTTTATCTATATCTGCAACATTTCTAACAGTAAATATTTTATCACTATCTATTCCTGGCAAATTAGGTTTTATTGGTTTAGCTCCTGGTGCTAAAATTAAATAGTCATAATTCTCTTCGTATTCTTCATTATTTAATTTTTTTACTTTTACTTTTTTATCATCCGTATTAATTTGTACAACTTCACTATTAATTCTTACATCTATATTAAATCTGCTCTTCATTTTTTCTGGTGTTTGAAGTAATAGTGCATCTCTTTCTTTTATTACTTCTCCAACATAATAAGGAAGTCCACAGTTTGCAAAAGAAATATATTCTCCCTTTTCAAACATTACTATCTCTATATTTTCATCTAATCTTCTAAGTCTTGCTGCTGCAGAGGCTCCGCCTGCAACTCCACCAACTATTAAAACTTTTTTATTCATTGAAATCCTCCTAAATTTAGATATATTATTTTATTTAAAATTTTATATTTAATCTATTTATTAGTATATTAAAATAATACGATATTAATTTCAAATTTGAAGAACAGCTAGCTTTAAGCTGTTCTAACCCTTTAAGTAATTAAACTAATACTATATAATCTTAATATTACCTTTTATATAAGAGCTTGTATAATTTTTTCTGCTCTTTCATCTACTACTTCATAAACTATTTCAAGTCCGTTTCTTTCACCCTTAATTATTCCTACACTCTTTAATTTTTGGAGATGTTGAGAAATTGTAGATTGAGGCATACCTAAACAACTATGCATATAAGTCACATTGCAAGAACCTTTTCCTAAAAGATTTTTTACTATACAAAGCCTAACTGGATGAGCTAAAACTTTTAAAAATTCTGCTACATCTTCGTATTGCTTATAATTACCATCCAAGATATCACCTCTTCTCATTCACTATATTTATTATGCTTTTAATTGTTATTAATATATCAATAATATTACTATATTCAAATTTTAAGATATTGTTACTATAATGTCAATACTATTTTAAAAATTCCAGTTTTTTATTTTAATTTTTCCTCTTCCTAATTCTAATATTCCCCTTTTTTCTAATGACTTTAAACTCCTGCTAACTACTTCTCTAGAAGATCCTATATCAGCTGCTATTTTTTCATGTGTTGTATATATTATTTTACTATTATTATTTTCTTTCATTCTTTCCTTAAAATAACCAATAAGTCTATTTTCAATACTATTAAAAGTCACTTTTTCTAAGCCTTCAACTACATTTTCAAATTTATCATAAAGATTTTTAAATATATATTTTAAAAAACTACTATTATCTAATAGATATCTTTTTGAAAAATCCATTGGAAGCAAAGCAATTATTGCATTTTCTTCAACATCTGAAAATGACTTTTCTTCAGAATCAGTTAATGCACATAATATAGTATTAAAACAGTTATCGCCCCTGCCTAATCTATATAATGTTATTTCCTTTCCATCATCCCCTATCTTATATACTCTTATTTTCCCTTCCAGTATAAAGGAAAATCCTATACAACTTTGTTTATTATTAAACATACTTTCTCCAGCTTCATAACTTTTTATTGCTATTTTACTAAAAAACTTATTTAATATGTCTTCATCTAATTCTTGTAAAAAAGGATAATTCACCATTAATTCTTTTCTTAAATCCATATTCATACCTCTTATAAATTTTAATATATTAAAATACTAAGGAATTGATATAATCATATTCTCCTAACTATAAGTTTTATACTTTTTTATGCAAAAAAAAGTAAAACTAATTATATTTTAGTCTTACTTTTTCTATTTATCAACATATTTGATAATTACTTATAATTTATAATCCTAATATAGAATCAATTCTATTTTTATCAAAGCCAACAACAATTTTACCATCTATATCTAAAACTGGTACTCCCATTTGTCCACTTTTATTTACCATTTCTATAGCTGCTGCTCTATTTAACCCTACATTTACTTCCTCATAATTTATATTATTACTTTTTAAGTAATTTTTTACTTTAGTACACCAAGGACAAGTATTAGTTGTATATAATCTTATATTGCTATTCATTTATATTTCCTCCAATATCATATTATTTATTTATGATATAATTATATTCTTATATCCTTGTTTTGACTGTAACAAAGTCACAAAACTTACGTTTTTCTATAATAAATAGAAAGACTATATACTACGTATATTTATACTATTGTTTTTTCTTCTGATCTTATTGTTTTTATTCTAAAAATAAAATAGTAGTACTTACATATTATAATTACTACAATCCCCATCCTTATGAACATGTTGTTTAGCAATATTAATGGGAATGCCAACATAAAATCTGCAAATACTAAAACACTTATTTTTTCTTTTAGTGTCATAGCTCGCTTATTAACAAATGATTCCAAGTGATTTTTATATAGCTTTGTTCCTATAAACCAATAGTTAAACCTATCTGATCCCTTTGCAAAGCAATAAGATGCTAATAGCAAAAATGGAGTTGTTGGAAGTATTGGAAGCACCACCCCTACAGCACCCAAAATTGCTGAAATTAATCCTATAGTTATATAAGTATATTTTTTTATCGACTTCATAATAATATCTCCCATTTCAATAGTATTTAACTTAATAAATAATTGTATATCTCATTACTTACATTGTAAAAAAATGCGAATATAAAGGCTACGATAAATAGATATGTTTCATAAGCTAAATAGCTACGCAAAGAAGTACTAGGCTCAGAGAACTACTATGCCAAGAGTTTTGGTTAAACTCGCTGCGCTCAGACAAACCAACAACACTAAGGCATAGTAGCTCTTCCTTCACCAAGTACTTCTAGTTTCTCGCTATATGCTTATTTCACATATTCTATTTACCTTCGCCAACTTATATTAAGAATTTAAATTAATAATGAATTAAGTTATTGGTAAAAAATAATTGGTGATGGACATTAAAATTTAGTTAAGTGTAGCAGACTATAATTGAGCTTGTTCCCTGATGCCTGTTATAAAATCAAAACAACTGTAAACTGTGCCTTGTGAACTGTGAACTGAAAAATGCTTCGCAATTTAAATCTTATATTATATTTCTTATTATTTCCTCTAAAGAGTGAACTGTGCTATTATGATTATTTATTATTTTTATATTTTTTCTATCTGCTTCTTTTTTTGCCTTTCTCACCATTTTATGAGATACTACATTAGTAAATAATATTATTACATCTGGATTCCCTATTTTATCATTAAGTCCAGCCTTCATTTGTGTAAATATTTTGGCCTTGCAATTATATTTTTTACAGACATCAAGATATTCTCTACTCATTCTGTCATGTCCCCCAACTACAACTATACTCATTTATATCTTCCTTCTTTCTATTTAAATATATAATTGGTCATAATTATAAAAGCTTATATTACTAATTATTTTATCTATAGGAATTCCACTTAATATGTTCTTCATAGTTTTTTCTCTAATTTCATCATAATTTTTAAAAACTCTCTTAGCCTCTTCATAATTACTATAGACTTTCCAATATCCACAACCTAAACATCTTTTACTACTACATTCCATAAAGTCTTTTACATCATCAATTGGGATTCCTAAGAAAATACCTAGCTCGTGTGGACAATTAAACTCTTGATATCTTTCCTTTAACTGCTTAACATATTCATTAATGCTATCTTCATTCTTATATCCTAATTTATTTAGAAATTCTATATTTTCTTTTTTCAAAATATGTTCTTTAAGTATATTTTCATTGTATACCAATATAATTGAGGCGTTTTTTTCTTCCCTTAAACAAATGGATTTTAAATTTATATCACTCAAAAAATCTCTTCCATATTTTATCCAATTTCCATGTGTATTTTCTGGAGTTTTTTTTATTGTCACAGTAACTGAAGGTTTTACATCTGCTATTACTAGAGAACCATTATATACTAAAAATTTTTTTATAGATTCTTTATCATCCATACTTTGTAAGCTTTTATAAAATTCAACCTTTTTCATAATATAACACCTCTTTGATAATTAATGATTTTATATCAAATTTATTTTTTGCTCTTTATTTGTTAATATTGATATTCATTATCAATTAGATATTATAATATAATTATAGTTTTGTCAATATTTACTTTATTATACATTGTAACTATTATCATAATAAAATTTATTTACATGCTAAACTTTTTATAATTTATTAAAGCATAAAAAAATAGACTATAATTAATATAGCCTATTCCCATTAATATTTATTTTGTTAAATGAGCTGCCTCACCTACTGAATCCTTATCAAAATACTTAATAAGCATTAAAATTGCTAATGCAACTATTGCTACAAACACTAAAAATTGTATTACATAACTTGTTGTTAATCCACCTGTAACAAGTGTGGCTATAAATCTAAATAAGTATGCACCTACCCATGCTAAAACAAATTGATATACTACTGATATAGTCATCATTTTATTCCCATATTCTTTTCTCATAACTCCAATAACTGCAAAGCATGGAGTATATAAAGATACGAAAACTAAGAAAGTTAAAGCTGTTATACTTGTAAACATTGTTGGTAATATAAGTGCTAAATCTCCATAAACTATTTCCATAGTTCCTATAATAACTTCCTTTGCCGCAAGCCCAGTTAATATTGATACTCCTGCTTCCCAAGTACCAAATCCTAGTGGCTTAAATATTGGAGCTACTACACCTCCAAGTTTTGCAAAGAAACTTGTACTTATCTCATCTGTATATCCACTCATATTGAAGTAAGTTAAAAACCATACTACTATTGAAACTGCGAAAATTAAGGTTCCTGCTCTAACTATAAATCCTTTTGATTTATCCCAAGCATTTAATATTATACTTTTTAAACTTGGAAGTTTATATTCTGGTAATTCTAGAATAAATGGTTGTTCATCTTTTTTAAATAATGTATTTTTAAATAGTAATCCAACTAAAATGGCTATAACTATTCCTAAAAGATAAATTCCCATTACAACTAACTCTTGATTAGTGCTAAAGAATATTGATGCGAATAAAGCATATACTGGTAAACGTGCTCCACAAGATACCAATGGTGCTATTAATGCAGTCATTTTTCTATCCTTTTCACTTTCTAATGTTCTTGTTGCCATTATAGCTGGTGCAGAACATCCAAAGCCCATTATTATAGGAATAAATGCTTTTCCTGATAATCCTATCTTTCTCATTATTCTATCCATAAGGAAAGCAACTCTTGACATATATCCACTATCTTCTAAGAATGATATTCCTAGGAAAAGAGCAAATACTATTGGGAAGAATACTATTACTCCTCCAACACCTGCTACAACTCCATCAAGAATTAAAGAGCTAAACCATATTGAGGAATTTTCCAATAATCCTTCTACAAAAGGTGTAAAAGTGTCAGCTACAAAAGCATCTAATCCATCTGCTAAAGGTTGTCCAAACCAACTGAATGTAAATTTAAAAATTAAAAATAGTGCTAATAAAAATATTGGGTAAGCAAGGATTGGATTAAGTACTAGTTTATCTATTTTTTCACCTATATATTTAGAATTTCCTTTTCCTTTTGAACTTTTACTTATAGCTTTATCTATATATGAATATGCTTCTTTTTCTGTTTTAAAAGACATTGTATAATTTGGTGTAATTTCTTTTGATTTCTTTATTATTTCTTCTATATTATCTAAACCTTCTTTTGTTTTTGCTGATATAGGTAATATAGTAACTCCAAATTCTTTTTCTAATTTGCTATAATCAATATCTAGTCCTCTTTTTTTAGCTATATCTATCATATTTAGAAGTATCACTATTGGCTTATTAAATTGCATTAATTGAGTTGTTAAGTATAAATTTCTCTCTAAATTTGTTGAGTCTACCACATTAATTATTACATCTACATCTTCATTTTCTAAATAAGCTCTTGCTATTTTTTCTTCATTAGAATAAGTATCCATAGCATATATACCTGGTAAATCGACTATTTTTATATCCTTATTCATAAATCCGTATTTTTTGTCTATAGTTACTCCAGGCCAATTTCCTACATATTGTTTTGAACCTGTTAAAGCATTAAACACTGAGGTTTTTCCTGTATTAGGATTACCTATTAATGCTGCATTTATCATATCCCCCACTCCTTATACATTTAAATATATATTTTTTGCATCTCTTTTTCTAATTGCTAAATCAAAACCTCTAAAAGATATTAACATAGGATCTCCAAGAGGTGCTACTAGTTTTATCTCTATCGGTGTCCCCTTCACACAGCCTAGAGCCATTAGCCTTTTTGCTAATCTAGGATCTCCTAATATTTCTTTAACTATACCAGATTGACCAACTTTCATATTGTATATAGTCACATCATTTCCCCCTTACAGTATTTTCTATATCTATAATTATACTCAATTGATATTGAATGTCAATAACTCTAAGCATATATATAAAAAAATTTGTTAGTTTTTTAACTAGTATTTAGAAAATAAAAAGAGCTGCCATTGGGCAGCCCTATCTTCTATACTATTCTCTTTGGATCGAAATTTAAAAAATCACAAGATGTCATTATATATTCTATCCCTTCATGTTCTTCATTAACTACATTAGATAATGAAGGCCCATGTAAATGTCCATATATAACTTTTTCTACATTATATTCCTTAAATAGTTCTGTGAATGCTGATTCTTCTCTTTTTTCATTCATTGGCGGATAATGTATCATTACTATTATTTTTTCATATCCATCTTCTTTAGCTTTATCTAATGAAAGCCTTAGCCTTATAAGTTCTCTATGGAATATTTTTTTATCTTTTTCTGTAAATTTATCGCTTCCTTCTAATATCCATCCCCTTGAACCACAAATTGCATAGTCTTCATATGTATAAAAATTATTTTGAAGAAATTTTGTATTTTCATACATGTTATTAAGCTTTGATATTCCACTCCACCAATAGTCATGATTTCCTTTTGATATAATCTTTTTCCCTGGTAATTTATCTATCCAATCTAAGTCAACCTTGCTTTCATTTGCTCTCATTGACCATGATATATCTCCTGCTATAAGAACCATGTCTTCATCTGTAATTTTATTTATCCAATTTTCTTTTATTTTTTCATCATGCTTCAACCATTTTGATCCAAATATATCCATAGGTTTATCTGTTGTAAAAGCAAGATGAAGATCTGAAATAGCGTATAAGGCCATTTACTTACTCACCTTTCCGACATAAATTTCTTGGCATTGAATGCTTAATATTCTTCTATTACTTATCTAAATCTGCAACATAAGCTATAATATGTGCTACAGCTTCATAAAGCTCAGAAGGTATATAATCTCCTATATCCACATTGCAAAGCAAATCTGTCAATTCTTTATTATACACTATTGGAACATCATTTTCTTCAGCTTTTTCAATTATTTTATCTGCAATATGCCCCATTCCACTTGCTGTAACAGTAGGTGCCATCAAATTTTCTTCATATTTTAATGCTGCCGCTTTCTTTCTTGATTTCATAATTTCCTCCTAGGATCTTTAACTAGACTCTCCTATCTATAGATATTCCTGATGCTGAGCTAAAGAATTCTCTACATGTTGTTAATGATACTTCTTCTTCTTTCTTCGAAACTTTAACTTCAACTAAAAATCCTAAATCTTTAATATTATTGACTAATTTAGTCTTTGCTATATCTATTATCTTTACAAACTTTTCTTCACATTTTAAATCTATATCTATTTTTTTATCTAAAACTTTCATATATCCATCTACTATACCTAAAGTTTTAGTATCAATTGTAATTACCATTTTAACATTTGTGCTATCTATTCTTTTTCCTTCTTTTCTATTATCTTTTACAATTATCTTACAAGGGTATTCTCTCTCCCTTATATTTACAGGAATATCTGCATAATAATATTCTGAACTTATTTTATTAAATATTTTTATATTATTTATATTGTTTTTTATAATATCTAACACTTTTTCTGAAACAATAGAATCACCCTTTATATTAGAAATTATATCTTTAATTATTTCTTTATTTTCTTCTGCTCCTTTATTTAATGAGGATTCCACTAAATTTTTTGTTGGAATATTATTATTTAGATTTTTGCTTAATATATTATTGGGATTTATTTGTTCCTTATTACCATTGACTTCTTGTGAAACTTTGCCACTAATATCATTATTTAAGTTTGCTAAATTCTCTTTCGTTATACTTTTATCTGTATTATTTAATTCTACTTCTGTAATTTCTTGATATTTCAAATTTATAATATCCTTCAATTTAAAAAACTCTTCTTCCGTTAAAGTTATACCTTTTCCCATAACGCTTGAAAGAACCTTTTCTAGTTCTCCTTTACTTAAGTCTAAAGCTTCTGTTATCCCTAAAGTTTCATTATTACTCTTATTTAAATAATTATTAAAATCATCTACAATATCCTTTGCCCCAATTTCATTAAATTGAAATATAGTATCTTTAATCATAGATATAAATTCTTCTGGTTTTAATGAATTTATAGAGTTTAAAGTTCTATCAAATTCATTGCTTGTAAACTCCATTCTTCTATTATTTAATATATCTTTTAGAGAAATATTAATAAGGTCCTCATTTTGTCCTGAAAGTGATCTTAATAAAGATAGTACGCTAACTTTAGAAGATAATATATCTCTTTTTTGATATACATCATTCGCTAATTTATTATTTGTGTTGGATTCTTTTTCATTATTTTCTTGTACATCTAATTTAGGTGTAAGTGCTTCACCCAAATCTTCTTGTACCTCTGATTTTTTTATATTACCATCCATTTTAAAATCTAAATTTTCTTCACTTAACTTTTGTGTAACTTTCTCTTTTGCACTATTTGACATAACTTCATTATTTAATATTTCTTCCTTAGATTTAGATATAGAGTTTGAAATATCCTCAAGCAATTTTGATATATTTTCTTTTCCTTTAAATATATCATTATATCCCTTTATATTCTCTTTAGTAAATTCTATATCATTTTCAAAAAATAATAAAATATCTTCTTTGGATAAAGTTTTAAATTCCCTTAAGAATTCCTTTAAAATATTATTTATTTTTCTTCCCTCTTCGCTATTTTGAGATATACCTTTACTCATTAAGTATTTATTTGCAAACTCCTCTATTTCTTTTGGATCTCCTTGTATTTTGTCTAAAAACTGAATTAGCCCTTTAATTTCTCTTATATTTTCCTTAGTAAGTGGAATTTCAAAATTTATCATTGATTTTACTAATTTAATATCTTCTTTTTTTAATCCTAATTTTGAAAGTATTTCCTTTAATTCACTTTGAGAAGTTTCTTCTCCATTGACATTTTTCCCGATAACCTTTAATTTTAACTTTCCGCCTTCAAAACCCTCAACTTGAAATCTTTGTAATCCCTTGTCTAAAGAGTCCATATCTCCATCTATTTCTGCTGAAAATTCCCATCCATCTATTAATTTTATGGTTGCTTCATTACTTCCTTCTTTTTTTATTATCTTCCCAGAAAACTTTTCACCAGTATCAAAGGTTAACTTACTAGATATTCTTTTATTATTAATATTATAGTTATTCCCTACATTAAATACTCCTGGCATATCTTCACCCCGTAAACACTTATATATTATTTATAATATCGAATGTATAAGAGACTTTCTTAATAGAAATAGTTTTGGAAATAAGTTGGAAATATTATTATTATCTTTAGAAATCTCTTAAGAGTACTATAAAAATATAGAAATATTTGGAGGTTAAAAAAATGAACTTATCTATTATAAAAAGATTATTATTTTTAATTATTATATGTATTCCAGTAACTCTTTTATCTTGTAGCAATACTTCTAAAAAAATTACTTTAAGTGAAAATACAGAAAATGAAATTTCCTTAGAAGAGAGTGAAATCATAAAATCTATAACAGCTGGTGAAAAACTTTTAGATGAAGGAAAACTTGAAGAAGCTAAAGAAAATTTTAGCAAGGCTATCTCTCTTGATAAAACAAATAAGGATACCTATTTAAGAATAAAAGATAAATATATATCTATAAACAAGTTAGATGAAGCCTATAACATTGTTAAATCAGCAATATCTAATAATGTTGATATTGAAAACATGAAATTATTATTAAAAGAAATATCATCTAAGTTTGAAGTGATTAACTTAACTTCTTCCATATATCAATATAGCAATTATGCTCTACCTAAAAATGCTAATATAACGATACTTGGAGACTCAGTGCAAATTCCTATAGCCTGGGATAATGAAATTGTTGATACTGAAAATTTAGGTACCTTTAAATATGAAGGTTTTAATGAGGAGTATGGACGAAAAGTAATAATGAATATTACTATTTTAGAAAATGTTTATGATAAGCAAATAGGATGGGTAAAAGACTTTTATAAAGAAAATGGACAATTATATATTAATTTAGATTTAGTTGAATTTTATTTAGGCAGAGAAGAAGCTCTTAAGGAAGCAATTAAAGATGGAAAAGCTGGAATTGATGAAAATGGAGAATATTTTTTGCCAGCCCCAGTTTGGATAAGAAATAACTCTAGTGCTATTACTAGTTATCCTATATCTGATGATTGTATATATTCTTTATGTTCTGCAACCATAAATCTTGAAAATTATGAAACTAGAGGGACATTAGTAAATATTTCTTATACCGACTTTTTAAAAGCATTTAACGATACTAAGAATAATAACGCAAGAATATTACTTGTTTGGGTTGATATAAAGAATGGTTCTATCTTTAAAATTTATGAACAATATCTTCCATAATAATAAGCTTAAAGGAGAATCTATAATGAATAATAAATTTATAAAACTGACTATCACTGCAACTTTTTTAATGCTAAGTATTTCACTCTTTTCATGTACTGACACAAGCAAAAAGGTAACTGTTTCCAATAATACTGAAGAAGAAATTTTAGTTGAAGAAAATGAAGTAACTGAACTTATAAACAATGGAACAAAACTTCTTAATGATAAAAAATATGATGAAGCTAGCGCTTATTACAATAAAGCCGTTGAGTTAGATAAATCAAATAAAGACTTATATTTAGAAATTAAAGATACTTATTTAGAAGCAAATAGATTAGATGATGCTTATTTTATAACTAAAACTGCTATTTCTAATAATGTAGATGCTGAAAATATGAAAAAAGTAGCTGAAGAAATCTCATCTAAATTTGATGTAATTAATATTAATGATAAAGTTGAACAAAATTCCGAGTATTATTTTCCTAAGAACGTAACTGCACTAATAAATGATCAATCAATTACTTTACCTATAAAATGGGATTATGCTAAAGTCGATACAAGTAATAGCGGAACCTTTGAATACTATGGTTTTAATGAAGAATATGGCAGGAGGATAAAAGTTACTTTAACTATTCCACAAGTTGTTTATGATAAACAAATAGGGTGCATAGAAAATATCTATACCACCAATGGTAAAACTTATATTGATGTTGATTTAGTTGGCTTCTATATAACTAAAAATCTATCTTTACAAGAGGCATTTAAAGATAAGAAAGATATTCCAATTATTGAAAGCACTGAAGAATTCTATCTTCCGGATGGCTACTATATAAAAAATGACTATAGCACAATAACCACTTATGAAATATCTAATGACTGTAGTTTTCAATTATTACACCATGACTTTGTTGAAACTTTAGGTTTAAATCGTGATTATCCTGGAAATTCTTCTATAAATCTAATAGCCTCATTTGATAACTTTAAAGATTATATAGGTTTAAGAAATCCAATGGATATAGGAGATCTTGTTATTGATGATAACACCATATTAACTAATAGAGGAACTTTATGTTGGATTGAACTGAAAAATAATGTTGTATATTCTATCTATAGGCAATATACACCTTAAAAATTAAACTAGTATCATTAAGAAAGTGGACTTATATAAGTTTGCCTATAATCTCATTTCGCTCTAAATCACTCAAAACTTATATAAGTCCACTTGAATATTGTAAATTATTCCATATAATTAAATATATAACATTAAAGGAGAAGACTATATGGCTAATGAAATACTTATTGTTGAAGATGATAAATCTATAAATGACATATTATTTTACGCATTAAAATCTGAAGGATATAATTCTTACAGTACTTTCACTTTAAAAGAAGCTAAGGAGTATTTAAATATAAATTTACCGCATTTAATTTTACTTGACTTAAATTTACCTGATGGAAGCGGCTTTGATTTATGTAAAGATATAAGTTCTAAATGCTCTATTCCTATAATAATTCTTACAGCTAAAAACGATGTTGTTGATAAGGTATTAGGTCTAGAACTTGGAGCCGATGATTATATAACCAAGCCATTTCATATAAAAGAAGTATTAAGTAGAATAAAAGCTGTTTTCAGAAGAATAGAAAAGTCATCTTCTGAATCTAACACTCTCTTCATTAATATAAATAAAGATATCATGATTAACTTTAAAAATAGAACAGTTTTAAAAAATGATAAGGTTATTCAACTTAAACCTAAGGAATATGAACTTTTAGAGTTTTTTGTCCAAAATAGAAATAAAGTTTTTTCAAGGCAACAACTTATAGATAATGTTTGGGAATTTTCTTATGATGGGGATATAAGGACAGTGGACATTCATATAAGAAGGCTTAGAAGTAAATTGGACACGCCTAATGAAGCATCAATAATTGAAACAGTATTTTCTGTTGGATACATTATGAGGTAAATTATGAAACTAAAATATAAGTTCACTTTAATAATAACTATTACTATGATTTTTCTCGGACTATCTCTTAATATTTCTGTTAGAAAAATTCTAAAAAGTAATATGGAAGATTCAATTACAAATTCACTAAAAGAAGTTATGAAAAGTACAAGAGAATCAATAAAATATACTCTATCTATACGAGATTATATCTTTAAAGATAAGGCTTTAGTTCAAGAAGCTGATTATCTAATAGAATATATTTCATTAAACTATGAAAGTCAAATTCAAATATGCGATGTTAATGGTAATTCAATTGCTACTAATTTATTAGAAAACCCTATTGAATTTTCTAATAACCTAAAGGAAGTAAAGGATGGAAAAACTATAGTTAATATAAAATATAATAATAATTCTCTTACTGGAGTGCTTTCATATCCTTTAATAATAAACAAATCTTATCTAGGAATCATAAATTTAACTAAAGATTACACACCTTTACTTATTGACTATAAAAAAGCTACTAACACTTTGACATTAATTGAAATATTTCTTATTATTTTTATATTTACTATTTCCTATAGGCTTACAAATAAAATAGTTAGACCTATAGAAACACTAACTTCTGCTTCTAAAAAGTTAAGTGAAGGAAATTATGATATAAATATAAATGTAGAAGGAAATGATGAAATATCTATATTATCAAAAGAATTTATTAATATGAAAACAAAAATTCAAGAACAAATATTAGATATAGAAAAGGAAAAAGAAAAGGTTGAAAAATTGGCCTTAAGTAGAAAAATATTTTTTGACACTGTAACTCATGAACTTAAAACTCCACTTACATCTATTATTGGATATTCTGAAATGATGATAGAAAATATAGTTGATGATGAAGAATTTAAAGCTCGAGCTCTTGATAGAATATACTCTGAAAGCCAACGATTAAATAAACTAGTTCTTGAAATAATAAATATTTCAAAGGGGTTATCTTCTATAAATGATGAGTTTATTAATATGGATATCGCACCTTTGATTAAAGCCATTTGTTCAGATATGAGTATTAAAGCTGAAAAATATAATTTTGGAATATATTCTATTATAGAAAGTGGTAGTGTTTCTATAAAGCCAAACAAAATTAAAGAAGTTTTGATAAATCTACTTGATAATGCGATAAAATACTCTATTGAAAATTCCACAATAATTCTTAATTCTTATGTTTGTAATGATTTTTATATTATTGATGTAATAAATGAATCTCTTCCTATTCCAGAATATATATTTGAGCATATATTTGAACCCTTTGTTAAGTCTAATGATTCATCTGATTTATCTAGTACAGGACTAGGATTATATTTATGCAAAGAAATAATAAAAGACCATGATGGCATAATAACCTTAGATAATGGTTATGAAATAATTTCAACCATAAAGCTACCTTTAATAAAAAATCACAATTAATATAAACTTTTAATCTTATACTATATTAATTGCTTCTTTAAACATATATAAAAGCTATTAATATTAATACTTATCTAAAGCCTAAACTTTAAATAAGGGTTATATTAATAGCTTTTTTAATCATTATTTAATTTATTCTACAACTATCTTATTGTAGTTTTTCTTTCCCCTTTTAAGAAGTGCTGAACCATCTTCTAAATCTGACTCTTCCAAAGTTCTGGTAACTTCAGTTACTTTTTCTCCATTTATTGATAAGCCACCTTGTTGGATTAGTCTTCTTCCTTCTGCTTTAGATGGAACTATTTTATTTTCAGCCATTATATCTAATAAGCTTACACCTAATTTTTCTTTACTTATTGTTACTGTAGGAACATTGCTCATGTCAACTCCACCAGAGAATAAAGCTTCAGCAGCATTTTTAGCTTTAGTTGCTTCTTCTTCTCCATGAACTAGTTTTGTAACTTCAAAAGCAAGACGCTTTTTAGCTTCGTTTATAGCTGCTCCTTCAACAGAACATATTTCTCTTACTTCATCCATTGGAACAAATGTTAATAATGATAAGCATTTTTCTACATCTGCATCATCTACATTTCTCCAGTATTGATAAAAATCAAATGGTGAAGTTTTATTTGGATCAAGCCATAAAGCTCCCCCCACTGTTTTTCCCATTTTTTGACCTTGGCTATTAGTTAATAAAGAACAAGTCATTGCCATTGATTGAGCTTGAGCCTTTCTTCTAACTAATTCTACCCCAGCAATCATATTTGACCATTGGTCATCTCCACCTAATTGCATTTTACAGCCATACTTTTGATTTAGTACGTAGAAATCGTATCCTTGCATTAGCATATAATTAAACTCTAAGAAAGAAAGTCCTTTTTCCAATCTTTGTTTAAAACATTCTGCTGTAAGCATTCTATTTACTGAAAAGTGAACTCCAACTTCTCTTAAGAAATCTACATAATTTAAATTTAATAACCAATCTGCATTATTAACTAATATTGCTTTATCATCAGAAAAATCTATAAATCTTTCCATTTGTTTTTTTATTGAATCCACATTATGTTGAATTTGTTCTTTCGTAAGCATTGTTCTCATATCAGTCTTGCCTGATGGATCTCCTACCATTGCTGTTCCACCACCAAGAAGCGCTATTGGTCTATGTCCTGCTTTTTGCATATGTGCCATAAACATTAACGCAATAAAATGTCCAACATGTAAACTATCAGCTGTTGGATCAAATCCTATATAAAAAGTTATTTTCTCCTTTTCTAGCAATTCTCTTGTTTCATCTTCATGAGTGAATTGCTTTATGTATCCACGATCTAATAACTCGTCTAAAACATTAGCCATTCTACGTAACCTCCTATTTATTTTTACTTATTATAGTATATCTTTTTATTTACATATTATCAACTATAAAACCATTGATTTAAATTGCGAAGCAATTTATATAGTTCACAGCGCAC
>NZ_LBMX01000097.1:0-60944 GCF_001010885.1 Clostridium sp. C8
TGGAATAAAGTAACAGGGAACCTGTTACCTAAAAAATAAAACAACTGTGCACTGTGCCTTGTGAACTGTGAACTGAAAAATGCTTCGCAAAATAAAACAAAGGAGTAATTCTTAACAATAGAATTACCCCTACTTACTACTTTTTCGACATTTAATTTTTATTAATTTAAATTTCACGAATTATTACTAGAATTCCTTTACTTAATATTTGAACTTTAAATTTCAAATAAAACTTACTTATTTAACAACTTAATTCTTATAATCCGGTTTATCTAAGACAATCTTTAACTACTTAAGCTTTTCTATTTAAGCTTTTCTTAACTCTCTAATAACGTATCAGTTATAAATTATCCAGTCCTTTAATCTTTAAATTCTATAATCCACTCCCGATAAATTACTTAATTTTTAATAAAATTTTTAACTAATTCATTTTACCAATTCTCTAAGCCACATATTCTCTTATACAATCTGGTAGATCATCAGTACATTCACAATTTAAATTTATATATAAATTTAAATTGTATCTTTGAGAGAATTCCTTTAATTTTCTAAAGAGATTCGTTGATTCCGATATATTATTAACTATACTAGATAAAGCGTCTATATATATATTTTCTACATCATAATTTTGAGATATAACTCCACAAAGTAAACCATAAAAGCTCTCACAATCTATTACGCCAAGTTCATTAGTATTTATAAACCTTATCTTACCTCTAAGCTGCATCATACGTCTTGCATCGTCATCAATATAAACTGAATCTCCTTTTGCTTTATTTGAATGTTCATTAGCAAGTTCTATTAACCTTTTGGTTTTACCTGCCCCTCTTCTTGCACAAAAGACTTGAATCATTGGAATCCACTCCCCCTAATAGAATTTTTTTTATTCTCTTAATATATGTATATTCTATTTAGTTGAAAATATTTACAGAATATTTTAAAAAATAAAAAGATAGTGTGTTCTATTACATCACTATCTTTTTACCTAAAAAAATGAGAACTCATTACTTTGTTTTTTCCTGCATGTTTTGCTTTATAAAGGTATTTATCTGCACAATTAATAACAGCTTCTAGATTTTCTCCGTCATATGGATAAAAACCAACCCCAAAGCTTGCAGTAATATTTCTTCCAAGTTCTTCTTTTGATATAAAGTTTTCTGATACCGCTTCCCTTATATTATCGATTCGCTCGTATACCTCTTGATTACTGTCTGTACAATCTATATATAATATTATTTCTTCTCCACCATATCTTGCTATTATATCCTTTGGATATAGCATATTCCTAATTAAATTTGCGGTTTCTATCAATACTTTATCTCCAAATTGATGTCCTAAAGTATCATTAATCCTTTTAAAATTATCTAAGTCAATCATAACTATTGCATATTTTTCTATTTTACCATTAGTTAATCTTTCCTCTATAATTTCATAAAATGTCTTTCTATTATAAATTCCAATTAAAGCATCACATTGTGCTGCCTTTTCTATCTTTTTATATAAAATAGAGTTTTCTAAAGCAATTGCTATTTGACTTGCTATTGAAGTTAAGAAAATTTCGTGAAATTCAGATAGAAAATTATAGTGGGTATGATCCACTATTATATAACCTATAAAATTTTCTCCAACTTTAATTGGCACACCCATTCGTGAATGAATAGATATACCATTTAACTCGTCTTCTATTATTGGATCCTTTGAATTTAAAATAAAAGTCTTATGTTTACTTATGTATTTTTTACATTCTTCTGTAAGGCCTATACTTTCTTCTGTGCCATTAGTAGCTTTTATCACAAATTTAAAATCTTCTAGTAAATATATGGTGGATTGAGTAACTCCTATAATTCCTATAATCATATCATTTATCATTGGTATTATATTTTTACTACTTAAATTTGAATTTATATAATTGCTAATTAATATTACATTAGAAAGCATATCAAGGTTTTTTTCATATTGAACATTAGCAGAACTTAATTCCTGTATTTTTTCTTCTGTGATTTTCTGATAGCTTTCGTACTCTGACTTAAGTTGCTGATACTTAACTTTATAATCGTCCATACTCCCTCCCTATTTCATCTAACATAGTATGAATCGAATCCAGACAATCTATAAGTTAATATTACTTTATTTTCCTTTTAATATCAATAGATTTTTACATTCAAAATTGTTTTCAATATAATATTTGTAATATAGTATAACTAAACTATCTATAAACTATCTTTAATTAATCCTGTTCCTTCAACTATTATGTTTACATTTACTTCTAAGTCAGTTTTTGATATAGGATTATATACTGCTGCCCTTGGATAATGTATATCCAAAAGCCTTTCTATTTCAAAAATATCAAGTTCCTTTTCTTTATATTCAGCAAATATATTTTTAATATAACTTTCTACTTCCTTTTCTTTAACCTCTTTTATATATTTTAATAATTCCTTATCAACAATTAACCTTCCTTGTGTTTCTGCAACAGATACTTTCATCTCTAAATTTTTAATTAATTTAATATTCTCTCCATCGTATTGAATTTTACTTTCTGTGTTATTATCTAATATATCTAATGTTATAAATCCTTGTTGTGATTGAGGATTAGACATTTCTAGAGTTCCTCTTCTTATATTATTCATAAGTAGATTGTAACTCATTGCATCTTTAGCATCAATTCTTTCCACTAATATGTTATCTTTTATTATTGCTCCTCCGCCAATTTCAATTTTTTTATCTAAAGCGTCTTCTCTTATTTCAATAACTCCCACTATATATGTATCACTAGCTGTTACTGAATTATTTAGGTAATCATTCATATTAGCTCTCATTGCCCTTGGATTTCTTTTATTTTTATGTACTAATTCTTCCAAATATAGTCCTAAATACTCTTCATCACTTGAAGTTATTTTTAGTAAGTCCTTAACTTCTCCAAAATAAACAAACATATCTGGTTTGATTTGGAATTCTTGACTATTATTTATTAAGTCTATGTATCTTTTTATACCATCTCTTGCAGCATTTTCTGTAAAAATATAAGCTCTATTTTGAGAGTAATTCAATTCAAAACTAGATGCTAAATTTACATCTCTTAGTGCTTCTAACGCTGTTTTACCTATACCCTTATATATTATTCTCTTTCCTTTATCTGAACTTTCATTAGTACTTCTGTAAGGTTTCACACAATCTACATAAACTATTGCTCTTCCAAAATCATCTGTATCAAAAATAACACTTGTAGCAAAACTTACTTTATTTATATCTCTATAATTAAAACACCCTACTAAGAATAAGGGGATAAAAAATACTGTTATAATTTTACTTAACTTCTTGAACTTCATTTTTCATCCCCCTTTTTTATGAAATCTTTTGAAATTTTTTCTAAGTTTCCTCTGAGTACAACATCTTTAAATCTATATTCATTAATACTTCCAATTGGGAATAAAAATTGATACCCTACTGAATCTAGCTCTGCTAATTGAATTAATAATAATAAAGCTCCACATAAAAACCCAGGTATTCCAAAGGCTGCCGAAAACGCAACTAATACTAGTGCCCAGAATGATAATGCTCCATATAGCTTTGGAATTAAAAAATATGATAGTGTACTTAATGCAACTACTATTATAGTTATTCTTGATGCTATACCAGCTCCTACAGCAGCTTCTCCTAGAATTAAACCTGAAACTATACTCATTGCTCCACCTATTGGCTGTGGAAGTCTTAGCCCTGCTTCTTTTATAAATTGAAATGCAAGCATCATTAATATAACTTCAACAAATGTTGGAAAGGGAACTCCTGCCCTAGATACCGCAAGCCTAAACATAAATAATGATGGTATAGTAGAAAAATGATAAGTTATTATTGCTACATAAATTCCTGGTACCATTGTTGCAACAAAAAACGCACACCATCTTAATATCCTATTAAAATTTGTATGATATTTATTCAAATAATAATCATCTGGCATTTGAAAGTTTTCTAAAAAAAAGTATGGTACGGTAATTACAAAGGAAGTTCCATCAACAATTATAGCAACTCTTCCTTCTAGTAGTTTTGCACCAATCTCATCTGGTTTTTCAGTATATCCTACTGTATCAAAAAGACTTTTTTGACTCTTAAGCTCATCTTCTATATAGTTGGTATCAAATATAAATCTTAAATCCAAATTTTTTACTTTTTCTTTTATATCATTAACTAATTCCTTCGGTGCAACACCATCTAAATAACATACAGCTACTGCAGTATTTGATTCTTCACCTACTACTATTGCTTCAAATTTTAGATTCGGATTCTTCACTCTTTTTCTTATTAACGCAACATTATGTACTATTAATTCATTAAATCCTTCTCTTGGTCCTTTTAAAACTGATTCTGTTTCAGGAATTCCAACGCCTCTTACTGGAAACCCCTTAGTTTCTACATATATTATCTCTTCAAAATCATCAAATACTATTATTGGATCACCAGATAATATATGCATTATTGCATCATCTCTATCTTTAGCAATATCCGTTGCACCTATATTTAATGCATTTTCTATTACTTCTTTAACAGAAGTTATTTTACCTCCATTTGGATGAAGTTCACCAAAACCTCTCAATGGTAAAACGACGTATTCACTTATCATCTGCATATTACATAGATCATCAATAAATATTACTGTTGCTTTACCTAAAACCGTTTGAACCGGCCTATATTTAACATCAAAAGAGTTTTTCATTTTCTCTTTTATATATTCTAAATTATTCATATACATCACCTGATTGTATTATTTGCTGAAAAATTGTTTAATATTCATTTTTTTGCTAATACTAAAAAGAGTGAAAAAGTGAAAGATTTAAAAAGTGAGCGAATTAAAGTTAAACTCCTTTGGAGTTTTTTATTAATTAAGTCCTTAATTTGGCAAAGCTAAATTATTTCAATAATTTTTCATTCTTTCTCTCTTTCACTTTTCCCATTAACTTTAGAAGGGTGGTAAATATGAATAAAATTTCTAGTAAACATTTTATATTATTTATAATTGGTGTAGTAATCATATCACTAAAAACATATGCATCAATTTTCATAGATATAGGGGGAAGAGATACTTGGCTTGCTTCTTTAATAGCTTCAATAATATTTGTTATTTTCTTAATGTATATAGTCAATATTTGCAATGTTACTAAAACCTTTGATATAAATTATATTTTTGCGCATTCTATGCCAAAAGCACTAAGCTTTATTCTAATGCTTATATTTATAATCACTTTATTTATAAATGCAATTGAAGCTGGAGCTCTAGAAGCTAATATATTACATTCTACATTGTTTCTTGAGACTCCTGTTTGGTATGCCTTAGCATTTTTCCTACTGCCATCACTTTTTATCTTTAATAAAAGACTACGTACTATATTAATATTTGTTTTAGTTAGCGTATTTATAATAATAATAAATGGAATTATCTTCTTTGCTCTGTCTCAAAGTTATAAAGATATAAATAACTTACTTCCTGTACTTGGTAGTAATATTTCTTATGGCTTTGTTATTTCAACTTTACTTATTTTAGGTGGATTTTCTTCATTTATGATAGCTATTCCATTTTTAAAGTTTATTGATAAAGTTGAGCATATTAGAATACATACACTTTACGCTGGTATTATTTCAGCTGCATTTATTATTATCTCTTTTGTAGGGGTTATAACTGCCTTTGGCCCACTAAGAGCTGCTAATATATTTTATCCTGAATTTATACTTGGGCAAAGAATAGAATTTGGTGGATTCATAGAATTTGGTGAACTATTTTTCTTGATTCAGACTGTAATTGGATTTTTTATTAAATATGTATTATCAACCTATAGCATTTTATTAATTTGCGAAAAATATATTAAACACAAACGTATTTTTATTGGAATATATACATTTTTAATATTTGTTTTTTCTAATTTATTAGGAATGAATAATTACCTGCTTTATGATGCTTTGAAATATCTGCAAATACTTAACTTATTCAGTTTTGTTTTATTACCACTTATAGTATTTTCATCATATTATCTAAGACATAAACCGAGAAAAAATTTAGTGGAAAATTCTAAATAATTAGAAATTTCAAAATAATATGTTTTTTTATTATATTCCCTTGAAATAATATTATTTTGTGGTATAATTACTTTGAAAATTTAAATGATTAGGAAAAATTTCGATATATTCTCTCCCCTTAAAGTTCATTTTTCACCTTAAGGAAGAAATTATCAAGTTTGTCCTTATGAATTTTAAGGAGGATTTTAAAATGGAAGATAAAAAAATAATTTGTAAAGATTGTGGAAAGGAATTTGTTTTCACAGTTGGAGAACAAGAATTCTACAAGGAAAAGGGATTTGATAATGAGCCAGTAAGATGCCCTGATTGTAGAAGAGCTAGAAAAGCACAAAATAACAGAAGATAGTTTCTGTTTTAAAAGACTAATCATTAATTTGATTGGTCTTTATTTCATTTTTATCAAATTCTAAGAAATCTTATATTTTATAAGTATTTTTTCTTTAAATCTACACAAACTATTATCTGCAACTAATATTTTTCGAAGGAGGATTTTTTTAATGAAATTAATAAAGATGTTTTTTACAATATCTGTTTTATTAGGATTATTTGCTTTAATATTTAAATATTCAATTTGGTCAATAAATATAATATTGCTTGCGGCTATTTTATTATTAGTAGTAGATATTTTTTATGCTAAGGCTTAAATTTATTATCTACGTACTTTGAAAGAATATCTTATAAGATAACTTTATTTTATGATAACTTTGAGATTAATAAAAATATTTTAAATTATATATTTTTTATAGTTCAATTATTGTTAGTTTAAGATTACTCCCTCTCATAAATTATTAAGCTTAATATCCCATACTTTTATTTAGAATACTTATTTATACATAAATTTAAATTCATACTTTTCCTCTTATTTCATTTCATGTTCTTCGTGCCTCTTAATTTTGATTCATTGACTAATGTTAAATTAAAATAATCAAATCTAAACTTATATATTAATCCTGTATAAGCTAAATTTAATCATATATTTCATATACTCCTCATAAATACCAATCTATAGTCTTATTCCTTGTTGACATGGTAAATTTCCAAATTTATAATTAATTGTATAACTATAAGTCTTATATGTTAGTATGCACAAATGAAAGGAGTGCTTTAATTGGAAAGTAATACAGATAAAAAGAAGGTTATTTTTAGTGGAATTCAGCCTTCTGGTCAATTAACTTTAGGAAATTATTTAGGAGCTATAAAAAATTGGGTGGCTCTTCAAGATGAATTTGATTGTTATTTTTGCGTAGTAGATTTACATGCAATAACTGTTAAACAAGAGCCAAAGGATTTAAGACAAAGAACTCTTGAAGTTCTTGCAATATATATAGCTGCGGGGATAGTTCCTGAAAAGAATACTTTATTTATTCAATCACATGTTCCTGCTCACAGCGAATGTGCATGGCTTTTAACATGTAATTCTTATATGGGAGAACTTAGTAGAATGACTCAGTATAAAGATAAATCTCAGAGATATGGGGATTCAATAGGTGCTGGACTATTCACTTATCCTGTATTAATGGCTGCTGATATTCTTTTATATAATACAGATTTAGTACCTGTGGGTCAAGATCAAAAGCAGCATTTAGAAATAGCTAGAGATATTGCTAACAGATTTAATAATACTTATAGTCCAACATTTAAAATTCCAGATCCATATATTCCAAAGGTTGGTGCTAAGGTTATGAGTCTTCAAGATCCGACTAAAAAGATGTCTAAGTCAGACGACAATCCAAATGGATACATCTTAATTATGGACCCACCTGAAGTAATAAGAAAGAAGGTTTCTAGAGCTGTTACTGATAGCCTTGGAATTATAAATTACTCTGATGATCAGCCAGGTGTTAAGAATTTACTTGATCTTCTAATTGCAATAAATGGTTCAACCCCACAAGACCTTGTAGCCTATTATAAAGATAAAGGCTATGCTGATTTAAAGAAAGATGTAGCTGATGCTATAGTAAATGAGTTAGAACCAATTCAAAATAAAGTTAATGAAATCCTTAAAGATAAAAAAGCATTAGAAGAAATATATAAATTAGGTGCTGAAAAAGCAAATTATATATCAATGAAAACACTTAGAAAAATGCAAAAAAAGATTGGATTTATTCCTAGAGGATAATAACAAAAAAGTTGAATGATCTTATTTACATTCAACTTTTTTTACTTTAATTAAAAGTTTTATAGTTTATTTTTATTAACACTCTATGCTTATTAATTACTTAGTCCAATCTCTACTTGTTAAATATTCAATAAATGGTTCTCTAAGCTCTTCTCTTTTTAAAGCATATTCTACTGTTGCTTGTAGGAAACCTAATTTATCTCCAACATCATATCTTTTTCCTTCAAAATTATATGCATACATAGCTTCATTTTCAATTAAAGTTTGTAATGCATCTGTAAGTTGAATTTCTCCACCTTTACCTGGTTTAGTATTTTGTAAAATATCAAATATTTGTGGAGTTATTATATATCTTCCTAATATAGCAACATTACTTGGAGCTTCTTCTATAGCTGGTTTTTCAACCAATTTTTTTACTTTATAAACCCTATCTTCAATATGAATTCCATCTACTATTCCATATTTATTTACATCTTCTTGATTTACTGTTTGAACCCCTAAAATAGAAGTTTTATATTCCTTATAGCAATTCATTAATTGCTTTAAGCAAGGAATTTCTGAGTCTACTACATCGTCACCTAATAATACTGCAAAAGGCTCATTACCAACAAATGCTCTTGCACATGAAATTGCATGCCCTAATCCCTTAGGCTCTTTTTGTCTTATATAATGAATATCTACCATATCAGATATTCCCCTTACAAGCTCTAAAAGATCTTCTTTATGATTTTTTTCAAGTTCCATTTCTAATTCTACTGATTTATCAAAATGGTCTTCTATGCACTTTTTATTTCTTCCTGTGATTATAAGAATTTCTTCTATTCCTGATGCAACAGCCTCCTCAATAATGTATTGAATAGTTGGCTTATCAACTATTGGAAGCATTTCTTTAGGCTGTGCTTTAGTCGCTGGTAAAAATCTAGTTCCAAGACCAGCTGCTGGTATAATAGCTTTTCTTACTTTCATATTTATCCCTCTCATTCATATATCTTTACATAATATAACCAATTTTTATTTTAACATATTAAAATATATAATTCAATTTATACACCACTATAATTGAATTATTTTACAATTTTATCAATAATACTTATAATCTTTTTAATAAAACTATGTTCTTTTAATATTATAGATTATTATACTTATAAAATCATGATTATCTAATACTTCTTATAAATTCTATATATTTATCATGATTAATTGCAAAATTTCCTGATACTTTTTCACCATCATTAATATTTTTAGTCACTACAGATCCAAGACTAATACTAACCTTATTCCCTAAAATTAATCCATTAGAAATAATAGCTCCTAATCCAACCCACGAATCATCTCCTAATATAGTTCTTCCCCCAAAAGTTGTTCTTGATGCAACTAAACATCTTTTTCCTATTTTAACACCATGCTCTATATGAACTAAATCATCTAGTTTAGAATAATCCTCTATTATTGTGTTATCCCAAGTATAAAGTGCTTTATCTATACATGAATTATATTGAATTTCTACATTGTTTCCTATAATTACACCACCACAATGATTAACATTCATTATTATTCCATCTACCCTCTTATATTCATACCCTTCGCCACCTAAGACTACACCAGATCTTATAATGGAATTATCTCCTATTACTGTATTTTCTCTAATAACAACAAATTCTTCTATTTTTACGTTATTACCTATCCTTACATTTTTTTTACTTATAGAAGCTAGAGGATTTATTTCACAATTTTCGCCAAATATAGTATCAAACTCTTTCCTTTTATAACTATCTATTTGAGACAATTTATTATGTAACTTGAAATAATCCATTCTAGGATTACTTGAGATTATAACTCCATATTTATTTTTAAGTTTATCACCTATTTCTTTTGTTGTTATTAAACAAGTAATTTTATCACTTAGCCCACTAATATATTTTTCATTTTCAATAAAAGAAAGTAATTTTTCTTCGCATACTGAAACTGATAGACCTAAAGATGTAAATTCCCCATCTTTAAGAAGATTCAAGTTTTTTATTAATTTTGTAATTTCACTTAATAACATTTTATTTCCTCCTAAGCCTTCTATATTTAATAATAACTTCAGATATAAATTTCAAATATATTATACCATTTTTTCACTAATGTTTTAATTTATTAATTCATTGAATATATTGTCGTATTATGTTAATATAAAACCTGCATATTTAATATTTATATAAAAAAATTATACTTTTCTTGTTGAATTATTAAGTTTTTATTATTTATGATATTCTTGACTCAATTAAATTTATTAGTTGAAAATTATATAGAAAGTATTTATATGGAGGAAATAAAATAATGAAAAAAAGTACAAAAGATTCTATTATTGTTGGCTTTGCCTTATTTTCAATGTTCTTTGGAGCAGGTAATCTTATATTTCCAGCCTTCCTTGGAAATAGGATAGGAAGCGAATATTTATTAGGTATTATAGGATTTATTACTACTGGAGTCGGACTTCCACTCCTAGCTATCTTTGCTTGCTCAAAAGGAGATGGAACTTTTGAAACCCTTTCAAATAAAATAGGTAAAAAGTTTTCAATAATACTTACTGCTGCTCTATTCATAACCGTAGGACCCCTGCTTGCAATTCCAAGGACAGCAGCTACTACTTTTGAACTTACAATAAGCCCCTTTTTCCCTAGTGTATCTCCATTTATAGTTATGACTATATATTTTATAATAAACTTATTTTTTGTTTTAAAAAGTACTTCTATAATTGATACACTTGGTAAATACTTAACACCAGCTTTAATAATTTTACTTGTAATTCTTATTACTAAAGGATTTTTTATACCTATTGGAAATATAGTTGAAACTGATGCTATTAATGTTTTTCCATCTTCTTTACTAGAAGGATACCAAACAATGGATGCTATAGCTGCTCTATTATTTGCAGGTATAATAACTGATTCATTAAAAAATAAAGGATACAAAGATAATCAAATGTCTACTATGATATTAAAATCAAGTTTTGTTGCAATTATTGGGCTTGCTTTTGTTTATGGAGGACTAACTTATATAGGTGCTCAAACTGTCAACTTAGCATCAAGTGATATTGGAAAAACTACACTTCTAGTATTAATAGCTAAAAATATACTAGGTCAAATTGGCCCTATAGTAATTGGAGTTGCTATGGGTCTTGCATGTTTGACAACATCTATTGGATTATTAACATCTAGCTCAGAATTTTTTGAAAGAGTATCAAAGGGTAAGTTACCATATAATTTAAATGCTATTGTTATATCTATTATTAGCTTAGCAATCGCAACTCTAGGCGTTGATAAAATAATAGTTTTATCAATTCCAATACTTAATATATTATATCCTGTATCAATTACTTTAATTGCTACTACTCTTTTATCTAGTATATTAAAAAATATTAATGCTATAAGACTTGGAGTTTATACTTCATTGATTTTTGGAATACTATTTGAAATTCCTTTGATTAATTTAAGTTTTATTCCACTTTCAAATCTAGGATTTGGATGGGTACTTCCTACTATGATTTCAATAATGATAGGATACGTTATTTTTTCTCCTAGAAACAAAAATGCTATACAATTAGACTAAGCAAAATTTCTATTAACTGAATTCAATTTATTAAGTATCCAGTGATTAATATTAAAAACCTTGATTTGTTTTTCCATAATGTAACTTTTATGAAAAAACAAATCAAGGTTTTCCTTATTTACTATTTAACTTTAAAAACCCTAAAATCTATTACCCTTTACCTGCTAGCTGTTACTTGTTTCCTAAACTCAACTGTGAACTAAAAACCTGTTACCTGACACCTATCACCTATTACCTCTATTACCTGCCTGTTACTTTATAAAAAAACTGTGAATTTTGCACTATGAACTAAATAAATTGCTTTGCAATTTATAACTAACGTTAACTATCATAAATAGTACTTTTCCTTTTTAGATCTCTTGAATTTTTTCAATAAAATATGAGTTATAAATGACGTTATTATAATAATTATTATTCTTAACAAAAATAACCTTTTTTCAAATAAAGAATTCTGGAAATAGAAATCATTAATTAAATTGCTTAAATATGGCGCTATTATTATTCCTATAAAGGTTTTTAGCATAAACTCAGCAATCTTCTTAGGGAAATTAAGAATTATTCCTTCATTCATATGTTCTACTAACATATTATCTGTTAATCTTTTTGCTATGAATATTAAAATTACTCCTGTTATTATAAAAAAGGCCGATATGGTAATTATTTGTAATTTACTCATGCTATTTCCTATAGGAACTCCATTTAGATATTCCATTATCCCATTATATACATATCTTATTCCTTTATTTTCATAATTAATATAGCTATAAAGCCCTGATTGTAAATTTATCAATAAAGCAATAAAATATATAAATATAAATATTCCTGAACCTATTAGATAATATGTATTTGCAAAGATTGAATCCAACAATGCTAATCCACCTATTGTAATAATTGATATACTAATTATTCTAATTACATCTATAGAAATACTTTCATTAAAACTTCCAATATATCTAATAATTTCAGCATTTTTTATTACTCCCTGTCCTATAATAATTAAATAAGCTATTAAATAAAGTATTGCACAAATTATTATTAGTATAAGTTCCCTTTTTCTTATATCTAGTCTTGAAAATGGTCCAGATAATAAGGTTGACCACTTTTTTCTTTTAAACATTCCTACTATTATTATATAACAAATTATTAAATATAATATTAATATAACTACACATTCAAAAGAATAAATAAGATTATAATTGTATCCATTATAAAGATTTTCTCTTAATCTCCAATTAAAATATTCATCAATAATAATTTTAGTAATTAGAAATGTACCTACATATGCTATAGCTAAAGGAAGGATTATTTTGGCATCTCCTTGATAAAATAAACTTTTATTCAAATATTTCTTCATAATCGCACTTCCCTCCTAATCTATGTATAAATATTTCTTCAAGACTTAAGTCTATTTCTTCCATAAATAAAGGCTTAAATCTATTTAATTTTTCCTTGAAGTCATCATTGTAATTTTCTGTTATAATAGTAAATACTCTTCCAACTTGTGAAATGCTAAATATACCTTCTATATTTAAATCTTCTTCATAAACTGGCATATCAAATGCCACCTGAATTTTCTTTATATTTTTCTTTATATTTTCTAGTGAATTATAATATTCAAGTTTTCCATCATTAAGTATCATTATATCATCACATACTCGCTCAAGTTCTCCTAAATTATGCGAACTTATTATAACTGATTTTTCTTTACCATATACTTCATTCATGATTATTTTCAAAACATTTTCTTTTAAAATAGGATCTAATCCTGATGTTGGCTCATCTAACACTAAAACTTCACACTCTAATGAAAATGCAAGCATTAAATTAACTCTCATTTTCATACCTTTAGATAATTGTAGAAATCTTTTATTTAATGGAATTTTAAAAAGTCTATTAATCTTATAAAATTTATCTTCATTAAAATCGGGATATATAATTTTATAATAATTTATTATTTCTTTTAAGGTTATTAAATAAAAACTACTGTGCTCATCTGGAACAAAAGCTATTCTTCTCTTTATTTCTGGATTATCATAAACTTCTTTTCCATTTAAAAAGACATCTCCATAGCTTCCCTTGTATACCCCAACTATTCCTCTTATTAAAGATGTTTTGCCCACTCCACTTGGCCCTACAATCCCTAAAACCTTTCCTTTATCCAAAGAAAAACTTATATCTTCTAATATCTTAGTATCTCCATAATTTAAGGAATAGTTTTTCAATTCTAACATATTATATTCCTCCTCTTATTTCCTTAAATCCTTCACTTAACAATAAAATCAAATCATTTTCTTCAATTCCTAGGTAATTAGCTTCTAATATTAATCTTTTTATATCTATAATTAATTTACTCTTCTTATCCTCTGAAGCTTTTTTCTCGTATTTGTCTGATACAAATGTTCCTTTACCTTTTATTGTTTCTACAATATTATCACTTTCAAGTTCTCCGTATGCTTTACTGACAGTATTAGGATTTATAGTTAGTATAGTTGATAACTCCCTGATTGATGGTAACTTATCTCCTGGTTTCACTATACCTTTTAATATAAGTTCTTTTACCCCAATTATAATTTGTTCATAAATAGGTGTACTACTTCTTGAATCAATTATTAACATAAGCTCACCTCACCTAAAAAAACTATTTATGTTCTATAGTATAATAATCAACTACATACCCATCTCCCTCATCTATAACTATTAAATAAAAATCTATTAATGTGACTACTTCTTCGTTAGACATTTTTTCCTTATATATTTCATCATATGATTTATATATTCCCTCTTTATTCACTGTTCCGTCTGAATTCACAAAAACTTTATCTACTTCATTATTATAAATAACTGAAGCACTTAATTTATAAGTTCTGACTTCCTTTGTTTTAGGATAATTTGGTATATTCTTAAAGGATTCTTCATAATTCACTCTTAGATTTCCTAAATTCTCTATATTTACTTCACTTATTTCATAACTTAAAAATATTGGTATTTGTTCATTAATGTATTTATTTGAATTATAATCATTTAAATATAATCTATATCTTCTTGATATACTTTCAAGAAATTCTTTTGGTGTAATATTGTAGTATCCATTTCTATTTTTAACCACTTCATAACTATTATCATATCCAATAAAATTAGTTATTGCTTCTTCTGGAGTATCGTATCTTACTTGTTTATCATATATTTTAGTCTTATCTCCAAATGATGTTATTATAATAAATATTATGATAAGTCCACTTACTGCTAAAAGTGTAGATTTTTTCATATAATTCCTCCCTTATTTAGAAAATAAAAAAATACTAAGTGTATTACTCAATGTAGTACACTTAGTATTATATGGAATAATTTGTTTTTTAACAATTATTATTTTCTTAAGATAACCTTAATGTTACAGGTTTTAATTATATTAGTAATTAATTGATATATATGCTAATCTCCTTTGATTGACATATATGTTTTTGATACGTATAATTAAAACGTTGATAAAAAAATAATTTTTTCTGAAAGGAGTACTTTGATGAATATTATTAAGAAAATTTTATTTAATCATGTAAATATATTATATGCCTTAATTACTGTTATGCTATTATCTTCTGTAGCTATAATTTCTCCAATAACTACAGAACTCAACATAGTAATTTTGATATGGGGAGGAATATACTTTATATATGATTTCCTTAATAATAAAACATGTCTTAAGTCCAGGTATAAAAGTTTCCTTATAGCCTATATGCTAGTTTTTTTTATAGGTGTACTTATAAATATAAAAAATAATCCCATAGATAATATAAAAAATTTTATATATAGTGGTTTCTTTCTATTCCTTGTATACTCATATAATTCTAATAAACTATTAGATAAAGTCAAAAGGGAACTAATAAATTTTAATAATATCGTAATATCTATAAGTTCTATTGTCGGATTTGCTTCATTAATGACATTTATATTTTTTATTCAATTTACATATAATGATATACCACAAGGCTTTATTTACCCTGATTCTCCTGCTTTATGGGGTTTTTACAGTAATCCAAATTCTGGTGGCATGGTTTCAGTATTGTCAATAATATTAACTATTGTTAATATTTCTTTATATAAAGTTTCCAGTAATAAAAATAAGGCTAAATTGAGAAATACATACTATATAATTAACATAATAATACAATGGTTATATCTAGTTTTATGCAATTCAAGAGGAGCAGTAGTCTCACTTTTAGCAAGCATTTTATTTTTAACCTTTTACTTATGCTATTATAGATATAACATCAAATTTAGCAATATTAAATCAATATTTATAGCTCTGTTTATATCAATACTTGTTCTTATGGCATATAATTTTACTTTATCAATATCTAAGATTTCATTATCATATATTCCTGAACTTATAGAAAGTACTTATTCTAAGGACAAAAATATTGATACAAGTAAAGATTCTTCAATAATTCTTGATAGAACTATTGAAGATGGTCATATTTCTACTGGACGAGTTGAAATTTGGACATATGGATTAAATACATTAAAATTTAATCCACTATTTGGGCATGCCCCTAGTAATATTGGATTAGCGAAACAAAATTTATATCCAAATGAAACCTCTAGATATATTATTACTAATAATATGCATAATGGATATATTCAAATATTATTAGCTAATGGTATTTTAGGAATACTTTTCTTTGGAACTTTTATTATCCTTATCGCTAAAGATTCCTTATTATATTTATTTGATAAAAGATTAAAAATAGATGTTAATCAGAAAAAACTTATATTTTTAATATTGTTACCTATTATATCAATAGCTGTAAATGGTTTATTTGAAAATGTAATACTACTTACTCAAAGTTACATCACGACAATACTTTGGACATATCTTGGTTATTTATCTTTAAATATTGATAAGTCAAAGTCATTAAAATAAATAGAAATAAAAAACTAAAAGCCACATTTATATGTGGCTTTTAGTTTTACCTTGACATTTTTTTATTTCCTTCTTCTATTTTCTTACTTTTAATTAAATAGAAATTTATTATTCCAACTATAAATCCTAATCCATAGGATATATGTAATAATGGAAATGAAATAAATAAATATCCTAAATAACTAATATTCTTCTGTATAGATACTTTTAAACTAAAGTACACATCTAATAAGATATACATTAAAATTATGGATAAATATGCGTTTCTAATAAAATCTGAAAATAAGCTAAGCAATCCACCAATAGCTAGGAATAATACAAATGCCAATGGAATTAAGTGCCTAATAGATGCTGGCTTTTTATGCTTTTGAATAACTCTTACTTTCCAAAATCCATATTGATAATATTGCCTCCATAAGCTTTTAAAATTTCCCCTACTAAAATATTTAGATTTAATTTTAGGGGATAACAGTATTTTAGTTCCACTCTTTATAACTCTAAAATTCAATTCATCATCTTGATTTCTAACCAATTCCTCATCAAATAATCCAATTTTCTCAAGCAACGTTCTTCTATATGCTCCAAATCCAACAGTATCAACAAAGCTTTCTTTTTCTGCATATCTAAATAGAGCATTTCCAACCCCAAACGGACAACTCATAGCTTCTGCTATAGCAGCCCCTTTTGTATTTTCATTTATTGTATTAATTACACCTCCAACACATCCAATTTCATTATCTTCAAGTGCTAGAACATTTTCCTTAATAAAATCCTTATCTGCATATGCATGTGCTCCAAATATAATAACTATATCTGATTCATTATATTTTATTCCTAAATTCATGCCCTTAGGTGCTGATAGACCCTTATTTTCAACTAGAACTATATTTCTATTTATTTTGGACATCTCTTGTATTATTTTTCTTGTGTTATCTGTTGACATTCCATCAGCTACTATTATACTTATAAGTTCACTAGGATAAGTTTGGTTTATAAAGGAACTAATACAATTTTCAATATATTTTTCTTCATTCCTACATGGAATAACTACGGATACTGTTTTATTAAATGCTTCCACAATTCCACCTCTTTTTATTTATAAAACATATTTCTAATTAATGTGAAGCATATTACTTCATATCTGAACTTGAAAAATTACTAAATGGGAAATTTACTGGCATTCCTGTCTTTCTTGATTTATATGCAGCTAAAATTATTGACAAAGGTACTATAGCGTCTTCTCCACTTACATATGGTTTTCTATCTTCATTTACAGCCTCTATAACATCTCTAAGCAAAGGAGTATGTCCCTTACCATAAACACTGTCTATTTCAACCTGCAAATCTTTTTTAACAGATTCCTCATCTTCATCTTCAAATCTCCAAGTCTTAAGCTCATTTACAGCAAGTCCGCCTATTACAACAGTTCCTTCAGTGCCAAATACACTTAATGTTTCTTCTAAGTTCTTTGGATACACTACTGCGCTGCCTTCTACAATTCCTATAGCACCATTTTTAAATCTGATTACTATAGCTCCAAAATCTTCAGCCTCAATTTTATTTCTAAATGTATCACATTCTGCATAAACTCTTTCTACTTCAGATCCAATCATCCATTGTAGTAAATCTATATTATGTATACACTGATTCATTAAAGTACCACCATCTAAATCCCAGGTACCTCTCCATGGAGCTTGCTTATAATAATTATCATCTCTTCTCCATAAAATCCTAGCTGTTCCATTCATTATTCTTCCTAATCTTTGCTCTTCTACAGCTTCTCTAAGCTTTTGAATCGGCTTATTAAACCTATTTTGATGTGCAACTGATAACTTAACATTATTTTTCTTTGCAACAGCTATCATTTCATTAGCATCGTCGATAGACATAGCCATTGGCTTTTCTACTATTACATGCTTTCCTTTATTCATACAATATATAGCTATTTCAGCATGGTATCCACTTTCTGTAGCTATAGTAACTACATCAATATCCTCATTTTCAAGCATTACTTTATAATCTTCATACACTCTAAGCTTTAAGCCTGAATCATTCATCTTTTGAAGATATTCTTTCTTTTTTTCTTCTGCTAGTTCTACCTTTACATCACATGTTGCAACCAAATTTGCTAAATCTTTATTTTCAACTAGGCCTTCTACATGTTTATATGAAATTCTTCCACAACCTATAATTGCAAAATTTAATTTTTTCATTTTTCTCCACCTTATAAAATTTTTATTATAGTTTTAATTATTAAATATATATCAAAAAATATATTACTTTTTTCTATATATTCAAGATTCAAATTTAATTTATCCTTCATTATTATGTTAATATAGTATTCTTCTGGATTTTCTACATTTCCTAATATATCATTTTCATCCTTATATCTTAGCGATGCCATATCTGTTATTCCTGGTCTAACCTCTAATACTCTTCTTTGTTCTTCATTATATAATGAAACATATTTAGGAACTTCTGGTCTAGGCCCAACTAAACTCATGTCACCCTTAAACACATTAAATAACTGTGGTAACTCATCAATTTTAAATTTTCTTAAAAAAGCTCCAACTTTAGTTATCCTACTATCTTTTCCAACAGTTATTTGTTTCCCAATCTTTTCTGCATCTGTTATCATTGTTCTAAACTTATAAATATTAAACTCTTTCCCATATCTACCAACTCTTTTTTGCAGAAATAGAATTTTACCTTTAGAATCTAGCTTTATTGCTATACTTGCTATTATAAATACAGGTGATAATATTACTATCCCCATAAATGATACCAATAAGTCGAAAATTCTTTTTAATATCTCGTTAAATTTCTTCATAATATTTCCTCTATCCATAAATATAATACTAACCTATTTTGATTGTTATTCTGTTATTGCTACTTCATTTACTTCTGATGGCTCTTTATAAGTAGGTACTATTTGCTTCATTTTTTGTTTTATAAGTTCATCATCTTCTTCTAATAAATTTTCTAGTTCTTGAAGTTTCTTATTTAAACTTTCAATACTTTCAAAGGTTGGCCTTCCTATGTATATTTTATTATGTTCAGTACTCTTTAATCCTTCTTCACTCATAAGTAACTCTTCGTACAGTTTCTCTCCAGGCCTTAAGCCTGTTATTTTTATTTTTATATCTACATTAGGCTCTAAACCTGATAATTTTATTAAATCTACAGCTAAATCATAAATTTTTACTGGCTTTCCCATATCTAACACAAAAATTTCTCCACCTTTTGCAAAACATCCAGCCTGAAGTACTAGCTGTGCAGCCTCTGGAATAAGCATAAAATATCTTGTAATATTTTTATGAGTAACAGTAACCGGCCCTCCCGCTTGTATTTGCTTTTTAAATAAAGGTATTACGGATCCATTACTCCCCAAAACATTTCCAAATCTAACAGCAACAAATTCAGTCTCACTTATAGGATTATATGATTGTATAATCATTTCACATAGCCTCTTAGTTGCTCCCATTATATTTGTAGGATTTACAGCTTTATCTGTAGATATTAAAACAAATCTATCAACATTAAACTCATGAGCTGTCTTTACTAAATTAAATGTACCAAAAACATTATTTTTTATTGCCTCTTTAGGACTATCCTCCATTAACGGAACATGCTTATGTGCTGCTGCATGGAATACTACATCAATATTATATCTTTTAAATATTTCTTCTAATCTCTTTTTATCTCTTATTGATCCAATTAATACATTTATATCTATTTGAGGATAGTTACTCTTAAGTTCATTTTGTATATCATAAACGCTATTTTCATATATATCGAATAATATTATCTTCTCTGGTCCGAATGGTATTATTTGTCTACAAAGTTCTGATCCAATTGAACCTCCGGCTCCTGTAACAAGAATAACCTTATTATTTATATAATTAGATATTCCTTTACTATCTAATACTACAGGATCTCTACCTAATAAATCTTCTAATTCTACATCCTTAATTCTACTAACGGTAGCTTCTCCAGAAATTATCTCGTAAATTCCTGGTATAATTTTAATTTTACAATTTGTTTTTCTACATATATTTAAGATTTGCTTTTTATTTTTATTATCAATAGATGGTATAGCAATAATTATTGTATCGATTCCTCTTTCCTCTGCTAATCTTACTATATCTTCTCTTTTTCCTTCTACTTTTACACCGCTAATACGCTTTCCTTGCTTAAAGTCCCTATCATCAATTAATAAAATGGGATTTAGCTTAAGATTTCTTCTTGAAAGCATTTCATTAATAATCATAGTTCCTGCAGAACCTGCTCCTATAATCATCACTCTTTCTTGATCCTTAGCGTATTTGTATGGCATATATAATAATGCTCTTCTATAAACTCTATAAAGTATTCTATATCCTAATGTGAATATGCATGCTAAAATAGTACCAATTACACAAACATTTAAAGGTATTGTTGCTCCTAAAGTTCTTGTATATAAAATCACTATAGCTCCGGCTAATATTCCTCCACCTACACCTAATATAAATTCATCGGTTCCAGTTAAATGCCACAATGAGCTATACATTTTAAATAATGCAAAACATATTATATATATCAGTGTTACTAAAATTACATCCTTTTGATATATAGTTGATATTTCTGTAAACCTGTTAAAAAAAGTTATATTAATTGATAGTAAATAGGCCATATTGACCATAAAAATATCAATTATAACAAGCAAAAGAGTTTTAATCCTGTTCATAAAACATCCTCCTAGTACTTTTTGTTTAGCACACATTATGTCCTATTTTAAATACTTCATAATTATACTACTAGTAACAATATCTTGTCTATATCACTATTTCTATTATAAACCACATATTATTTTTGGGATTTTATTTTTATTAAATTTAATACTTCTCTAAAAACACCTCTATAACACACAACTATTATTATTATGTTTAAAACTGTTAATAATAATATAATGTTATTAAATTTATAAATACTAGAATATGTTGCTAAAGCATATATTGCTAAAATACATATAAAAAATTTAGAAAACTTGAAATCTATTTTATATAATTTATTTGCATAATATGTTCTAGAAATAAAGAATATGATATAGGCTAAACCTGTAGATATTGCAGCCCCCTTAGCTCCATAAATAGGTACTAAAATTAAATTTCCTATAATATTAAAAATTGCTGAAAAAGCAGCTATATAAATATGATATTTAGTCTTTTTCTTAAAATTAATTCCTAAAACTGTTGTTTCAGAAATAGTATACATTATTGGCATTAAAACTAAAAATGGAAATATAAATTGAGCCCCTTCATATTTTTCACCTAGTATAAGCATTAAAATATCTTTTGTAGCAATTAAAAATACTGAAATTAGTAACATAGCAGCAGATACAATTTCATTTATATTAATAAAAAATTGTTTATCTTCTGGATTTTTCGAGTATTTCTCGTAAGCTACAGGTGTCCAGAAGGTAGTAAATGCTCCTTGAACTGTATTTAAAATAGATATTATATACATTGCTCCTGTATAAAGTCCAACTTGAGCGTAATCATTACTAAATCTTTGTATAGATATCCTGTCTATGGACTGAAAAATCCAAGTTATAGCCATTGAGAATATAAATGGTATTCCATAAACAAATAATTCTTTTGTAGTAACTTTTGTTTCACTCCTCTTAAAATTAAACCAATCATCCTTTTCATATAAAATTGCTAATACAACCATTACTATATTAGACAATACAGTGGCTAATATAACAGTTATATAGTTATTCTTAAAAATATAAAATAATACAACCATTAAAGCTAAATAAGCAATTTTATTACTTACCCCTAGCATTGAATATGCCTTTCCTTTTTGCTTCATTCTAACATGAACCATAGCAAAATTACCTAATATGCTAGCTGTACTATGTATTAACATTAGTAATATAACTAAGAATGATGTTTCTCCAATCATAATATTTGAAATTTGTTTGTAGAAAACTAATAAAGCAATTCCTAGTATTAAATTAGTTAATAATGGAACTTTTATACTTAACCTTAAAAGCCTTCCTCTACTATCTTTTTCTTCATCATTATAGTATCTTATGTATGCTTGATCTATTCCCATTGTCAAAACTAATACTATAAGGCTAGTATAAGTTACAAACATGGATGCTTTACCATTTTGAGTTGGATCAATCATTCTAGAAACTAAAGGTACTGAAATAATACCTAAGACAAATACAATTGCATTTCCTAAAGCAAACTCTATAAACTTTTTAAATAAATTATTCATTGTTATCTCCGTTCATACTTAAAACTTGTCTGTAGGCTTTTATTATTTTATCTGCTACTACTTCTTTTGAAAATCTACTTTCTACATGTAATCTTAACTTATATGAATCAAATTTATCTATATTTTCTATTATACTTAACATTGCATCTTTAAGATCATTATCTTTATCAAGAGATATCATATATCCGATATCATCACAAAAAAAGTCTTCTGGTCCTCCACATTTACTAGTTATTATTGGAATACCACAAGCCAATGCTTCAATATATGCAATTCCAAAGGTCTCATATTTACTTGGTAAAACAAAGGCATCTGCTCTATTTATATATTTATTTAAGTTTTCTCTTGATACAGCTCCTACAAATTCAATATTATTTTGTATTCCTAAGCTACTTACCAAATTCGTTAAGTTTTGTCTTTCTGGACCATCTCCAACAATAAGCAATCTTCCATTCTTATATTTTTTTACAACTTCATAAAATGCCTTAATTGTTAAGTCTACATTTTTATTTTCTTTCAAATGACATATCGATATAAATGTAAAATTATCATTTTCTTTTTTATTTATGGAAAATCTATTTATATCAACTATATTAGGTATTACATCAATAGATTTTTCAGTATATTCTCCTATTGCTTTTTTTAATGCTTTACCAACACTTATTATATGATTTGAATTATTATAAACACTTTCTAGAATAGGGATATCATGCTCTCTAAGAATTTTTTGCAAAACAGCTGATGAGTGTTCTGTGATAACATAAGGAATATTGTATATTCTTTTTATTTCCTTCCCTACTAACCCTCCATACAATGCAGAATGAACATGAATAATATCAGGTATTCCTTCTGTTGTTATGTATTGTTCAAATAATTTTAAAGATTGCTTAACCCAAAAGTTAATTCCTAAAGGTCCCCTCATGGTAAATATATTCCATCCATGTAATCTATAAGTTATTAGCCCATTTTCACTATATCTCTTTATTTGAAAATGATTATTCTTTAACATATTATAATTTATCTTTGAAACTCTTCTTGTTTCTGCAAAAATTACTCCAACCTTATTATCAGCATCCTTTATTGCCAAAGCTTGTTCCTTATAAAAAATACTACTTAATGGATTTTCTTTAGTTGGATACGCTGATGGTATAAATAAAACATGCATCACTCTCCCTCCCTTTTAATCTAAAATATTATCATATATTTCTTTGTATTTGTCTCCAATTAAATTCCACTTAAAATCATCTACCACTTTAATAGCATTTTTAGATATATCTTCATATCTGCTTTCTATTCTATCTATAGCTTTGATTATAGAATCGCCATTTTCTACAGCATATCCTATATGTCCTTCTTTATAATATCCATAAATTCCTTGTCCCTTAGTATATATAACAGGTATTCCTTGACTTAAAGCTTCTATATATGATAATCCAAATGTTTCGAAACTTGAGGTCATTACAAAAATATCGTTTTTGTTAAATATCTCTTTTAATTTATCTTTATCATTTATTTTCCCAAAAATATTAACACAATCTTGTAAATTATGTTTTTCAACTAACTCTTTTATGGTATTTAAATAATCTCCATCACCAACTATATCATAGCTTATTTTCTTTCCATTTTTCTTCATAACTTCAATATCTTCTATTACTTTATGAACATTTTTATTTTTTGTTATTTCTCCTACATAACATAATTTTATTGTGTTTCCAATTAACCTTTTACTTGTTTCTGATCTATTTTTTACCCAATACTCATTTATGCCATTAGGTATAACAACTGATTTTTTTTGAATTTCATTTTTATATTTATCAGGTACATATCTACTTATTGTATAATCCATATATGATGGTGAAATAAAAATTATCTTCTTTGCATTTAATAAAATTTCTACCCCTAATTTTCTTAAATGTATAAAATACTTAAAAAATACATTTACATCTGTATTTCTTACAGCAACTATATATGGAATTTTATATTTTTTATATAACTTATATCCAATATATCCATTTGTAAATAAAGTATGAGCATGAATTATATTAAAAGCATTAATCTTTGCTTCTGATATCAAATTATCATAATTTTTTTTTGCCTTTCTATAAAAAAATAATCTATCAAAATTATTACTTGTTTCCTTAATTAAAAAACTACAATTATTAAAATCCTTAATTTCACCAATATTTGTATTATATTTAATTGGTATATATACAGTTTGTTTTATATTTTTTTCACCTAGGTCCTTAAATAAATTTTCATATAATTTTGAACCATAATAGTACGAACATAAATGTAATACATTAATATTATCCACTATTTTACCTCCTGTTACCATAAAATGCTTTATTCTATATTACCATATTTATAATAAAAATAAATGAAAGAATTATTAAAAATGTATTTTATACTCAAATAGTTATTTATATTATGTAATTCTATGTGTATAATATCATTATTGACTAAAAGAAATTTATATAACAAAGGAGAGTTTTTTATGAAGATAATTTTATCACATGATGTTGATAATCTTACTGCCACAGAACATAAAAATGATTTAATTATTATAAAAATGATAATACGTGCATTTATTGAACTTATTTTATTTAGAATTAATTTTTATACCTTCTTTAATAGAATAAAATTAATACTTAGTAACAATCTTACTAATATAGAAAGCTTAGTACAGTTTGATAAAAAATATAATACAAAAGCAACATATTTTTTTGCTACTTCTAATGATAATACTTTAGCTTATCCTGCTGAGGCTGCAAAACCACATATAGAATATATAGTGAAAAATAATCTCAATGTAGGCATTCATGGAATAGAACATAGGGATTTTGATAAAATGAAGCTTGAATATGACAAATTCGTTAAAATTCATAATATATCTAATATTGGCATAAGAATGCACTATCTTAGAAAGGATAGTAGCACATTTTTTAACATGTATAAAATAGGATATATTTTTGATACAACTGAATACTCTCCTGATCTTAAACAACCATATATAACTGAAAATGGCTTGATAGAAATTCCATTTCACATTATGGATAGCTACTTATTTCAAGACAAAGGATTACAAAGATATAATTTAGATTATACAATTAAATTCACAAAAAAAATTATTGATGATAACTTTGACAAGGACATAATATTTAACGTTAATTTTCACCAAGAATATTTCTCTAATGGATGGAAAGACTGGAAGGAATGGTATATGTGGATTGTTGAATACTGTTATAATAAAAATATTGAATTCATTAGTTATCAGGAGGTAGTAAATGAACTGGCAAATAAATAAAATAGGAAATAATAATACAGAATTATTTGAAAGATGGAATAGCTTTGTTGATGAATCCCCTGAAGGTACATTTTATCATAAAAGTTATTGGCTCTTAAATAATATAGGAAAAAATTATAAGTCCGCACAATTATATGAATTTTATTATATTACAGATAAAAATAATAATTGGATTGCTGCATTTTATATTCCTAAGTCAATAAAGTTTAAAAGAAGCTTTATTGTAATGCCTCATATGACGCCATTTGGTGGAGTTATGATATCACCATCAATACATAAGCTAACTATAAGCAAAAAAATTGGCAATATAAAAGAAATAAATGAAATTTTTATAAAGAAATTAAAAGAAACAACCTTATTATATTATAGTTTTTCTCCAGAACATATAGATATGCAACCATTTATTTGGAATAAATATATTACTTCTGTAAGATATACTTATAGAGTTAATTTATCTGATGAAAATAAATTATGGAGCAATTTACAAGAAAAAACTTCTGTAAATAAGGGTAATAAAAGTAATGTAAAAATAAAATGGGGTTTTAATGAGTACCTAGATATGTACTTTGAATTAAATGATAAAAGTTTTAGTAGCCAAAATGTAAACAATTTTGATAATAACCTAACTAAAAATTTATTAGTAAATTTGAATAAAAATAATAATTGCGTTATTGGTATAGTTTTTGATGAGAATGACACTCCTATGGGCGGATGTGTGCTAGCATATGATACTAAAAGAGCTTATTATATTATGGGTGGAATTTCAAGGGATAATAATTTTGCAATGTCTTATTTATTATGGGAAGCAATGCTATATGTTAAGAACACCCTAAATCTTGAAGTATTTGATTTTGAGGGATCAATGATTCCATCTATCGAAAGATACTTTAGAAAATTTGGTGGAGACTTAACCCCTTACTACTCATTAAGTAATATATTACTAACACTTAAAAATTCTATAAAATAAAAGCTATATCATTGATATAGCTTTTATTTTATCTAATAATGTTAATTCCTAGGTTATATAATACACTATCACTTATAACAACTTTACTTCCTAGCACATATAAATTTTTAATATTAGGTCTACTTAACCCAATTATATTCCTTACTTCTTCTTCAGCGCTATTTGTATTTGATAATACTACAAATCCACTATTTTTTCCTGCTAAGGCTGAAACAGATAGTGCATCTGGAAAATCTAATCCTGAACTGATATATAAGTTACTAAGATTTAATTCTTTCTTAAATTTATTATATATTAATTTATTAGTTTCGTATCTATTTTTTCCACCAAGTCTTTCTGCATTTTTTAATCTACTTGATACATTATCTGAAACAGCTCCGGTAGAACCTATAACATAGCTTTTGTTTATATTCAAAGAGTTTATATAATTAAATATCTCTTTAGGTAAATTATCTTTCTCTGTTAAAAGTATTGGTGTACTTCTTTTAGCTGCTATAGATGCTATAGATAAACCATCTGCAAAATCTAATCCACTTACCATTGAAATTTCTCCAGAAGTACTGCCTAATTCTTTGGCAATTAAAACTGAAGTTTCATATCTGTTATTTCCGCCAAGCCTTTTACTACTTATTCCTTGTAATGAAAGTTCACTTTCAAATGATGAAGGAATTACTCCAACTCCACCTATCAAGAAAACATTTTTTACTCCTTTAGTTTTCAATAAATTCAAAAGATTTTGTTGATTCTTTAATGAAGTATTTTCAACTAATACTATAGGTGCATTATATTTAACAGCTAAAGGCGTTGCACATAAAGCATCTGGATAATCTAATCCTGGAGCTAAAATAGCATACTCAGAGCTACTCCAACCAGATTTAAATAATTCATAAGACGTTTCATATCTATTATTTCCATATATTCTATCAGCTCCTAAAGGATCACTTTCATATAAATAATTTAACGCTCCATCTAACATAGCATTAATAAGTTTTTCTTGATAAGCCCAATTTTTCAAATTATTAGCTTCATTTATATTAGTTAAAAAACCACATTCTACTAGACTTGCCGGCATATTAGTTTCTCTAACCACATGGAAATCTTCCCATTTAGCTCCTCTATTCACAGCACCAGTATAACTAATTAACTTACTTTGCAACTTTTCCGCCAAAAGCTTGTCTGTATCTTTTTTATAAAAAGTTTCTATTCCTGAAGCACTTACAGCTCCTGCTGAATTAATATGTATTGAAATAAAAATAGTTGGGCTTGCATTATTAGCGCCTTTACTTCTATCCTCTAGTGATACATATACGTCTGAAGTTCTGCTCATAATTACTTTTATACCATTTGCCTCTAACTTATCTTTAAGTCTAAGTCCAAGATTCAAGACTATGTCTTTTTCAATTACACCATTACCTTGAGCACCAGGATCATATCCCCCATGCCCAGGATCAATATAAACTACATATTGTGAATTTGATCCTAATGATGACATACTTAAAGATCTAGCACCTACCTTTTCAATAGAAACGTAAACTTCTTTTATATAATATTTTTCATCTTTTCTACCAACTACAAAAGTAGTACCTTCTTTTACTCCAGTTAATTTACTATTTACAATTTTAACTATTTCTTCATTTTCTGAATTCCATTCTATACCACTATATTCCTCTGAATCAGAAAGTTTAAGTTCCTCTCCAATGTATATATATAATCCATCTTCGAAAACTACATTTTTTTCTCCATACTTTTGTACAATTCGCTTTAATTCTTGTTCTACTTGATTTGAATTGCCACCATCAGCTCTTGCACTAGTATAAGATATAGGCAAAATAAATTGTAGAATAAGAGTAAGTGATATTAAATAACCTATGAATTTTAAACTTCTCTTCAAAACCTCCATCCTTTCTTTCTATTTTTTATTTATATTAAATTTTACATAATATTATTATATCGTATAAATATTTTTACTTCAATAAACATAAATAATAAAATCAGGAAATAATTCTATGGTTTATGTAAATTTTACTATAATATCCTATAATATGATATAATTTATATTATTTATATGAATGGAGTTTTAAAATGAAAAGGAAATTTTTAAAAACCTCAATATTTTTACTATCTTTTTTCTCTGTATCAACTTTTGTTGTACAAGCATTCCCAATAGATTATATTACAGGAAAAGATAGGTATGAAACCGCAGCATTAATTTCAGAAAAATTAGATTATTCTACAGCTATATTAGTGAATGGATTGTCATTAGTTGATGGACTATCAGCCAGTGGATTAAGTGGATGTTTAAATGCACCTATACTATTAACAGAACCTAATAGTATCCCTTTATCTACATTAAACAGAATTAAAAATACTTCTACTATATATTTAGTTGGCGGTTACGGAGTTATATCTACTGAGATAGAATCCCAACTTAAAAATCAAGGAAAAACTATCATAAGATTAGGAGGGAAAGATAGATTTTCTACTTCTTATTTAGTAGCAGATGAAATTGATAAAAGAACAGGAATAAATGAACTTTATTATGTAAATGGCTTAATAGGAGAAGCTGATGCTATGAGTATTGCTCCTGTTGCAGCTAAAAATGGGAATCCTATAATTCTAACAGATGGAAAAAGTACTAATTATACTAGAACTGTTAAATCATATGCAATAGGAGGTCTTGGTGTATTAAATTCATTTTTTGATAGCTTTGCTGAAAGATTAAATGGGCAAAATAGATTTGAAACAAATAATAATGTTATAAATAGATTCTTTCCAAATAAGACTCATATAAATTTAAGTAAATCAGAAGAGCTTATAGATGCATTAACTGCTTCAGCTCTAAAGGATCCTGTTGTATTATTGGATATTAATTCAGATAAATCTGTAATTGGAGGAGCAAAAAGCGCTACTGTTTTTGGTGATATAAACCAACTTGCTATTAATAGAGCTAAAAGTTATCTATTTAATGATACAATTGTATTTTATTCTCAACACCAAGATGATGAAACACTATTTGCAGGTAGTGCTATAGTAGATGCAATTAAGGCTGTGGGGGCTGAAAATGTATATGTTGTTCTTATAAGTGATGGTGATGAAAGTGGTGTGTTTAATGATTATAGGTATAAAAATCTTAGTCTAGAAAAAAAGACTGCACTAAGAAACACCGAATTTAGAGCTGCTACATCACAATTAGGAGTACTAGAAAAAAATTTAATCTTCTTAAATCAACCAGAAAAGAAGATAAATGATAATATAATAAAAAATACTATTATGAATTTTGAAAATAAATTTAATAATGTTACTCATGTTACTCATAGTTATAAATATGATTTGCATGAACAGCACCTAAAAACAGGTAACATATTATATGATTTGTATAAATCTAACCAAATAAAAGATTGTAGATTCTTTGGAAGAAAAGAGCTTATGACTATTATAAATAATAAAATGTTAATTGAAAGTATTTCTGATAATAAAAATGAAAGAAATAATATTTTAAAAGCTTGCTTTGAGTATAAGCTTGATAAAGCTGATATGGTAAGAGAAGGAATAGGATATAAGTCTGTATCTTCTTTGTTTGATAGTCTTACATCTGATCCATTAAATATATCTTATCTTCATGAACCTGGGCTTTAATATATAAATATTTATTACATTTATGTTACTAAATTGCAATATATCTTATGTTTATGATAAAATATTTTCTTGAAAGGAAGTGTAAAAATGTCACAGCTTGAAAATAATAAATCTAGAAAAAGAAAAAAGAAGAAGAAAAAATCTTTAGGATTTAAGATCTTCATAGGCTTTTTATGCGTAATACTTGCAATAGCTGTAGTTGGTGGAGGCTATGTAATAGGTCTACTAAACAAAATGGATAATGTCAAACTAAATAAAGATAACTTAGGAATTGTAGAAGATGAGTTTAAAGAATATGATAATGTAAATAAAATAAAAAATATAGCTCTTTTTGGTATTGATGCAACAGATGGTGAAACTGGTCGTTCAGATTCAATTATGGTAGCTACATTAGATCCTATACACAATAAACTTAAAGTCACATCTATTATGAGAGATTCTTATGTGTCAATAGATGGACATGGGCAAGATAAAATAAATCATGCTTATGCCTTCGGAGGACCTGAATTATCAATTAAAACATTAAATGAAAACTTTGGGTTAAACATAGAAGACTTTATATCAGTTAATTTCTCTTCTTTACCAAAAATAATTAATATTTTAGGTGGAATTGATCTTCAAATAACCGATGAAGAGCTTGAATATATTAATGGCTATATTGATGATATAAATGCAAAAGATGGTACAAATTCATCCCATATAGGTTATTCTGGAGTTCAGCATGTAGATGGTACCCAAGCTCTTGCATATTCTAGAATAAGATATACTAGTGGTGGTGACTATGAAAGAACACAAAGACATAGAACGGTTCTTGACGCTTTATTTAATAAACTAACAAGTACCTCAGTATCATCATATAACTCATTATTAAACGAAGTACTACCTTATGTTCAAACTAACTTAAATGCTGCTGATATACTTTCACTTGGAACAAAAGTTCTTGGAATAGGAAATAACTTAGAACAAGATAGATTTCCTAGAGACGGTTATGGTGAAGGTGCAATGATAGATGGTGTTTATTATTTAACTTTTGATAAAGAGACCATTAAAAAGCAAATGAGAGATTATATTTTTAATGATAATAAATAATAAAAGAGATAGGGACTCCCTATCTCTTTTATTATTTATTATCATAGTATCTTTTAATACTATTTTAATGGATTCTATTAATCTTAATACTATTATTCCTTTAAAATTTTAATATATTCATCAATTTTTTTCAGCTCATTAAGATATAATGCTATGGTTAATCCTAACACTACTAAGATATATATACTATACCTTACTTGTAATAATATCATAATTGATATAACTATACTGTATATGAAAATTCTACAATAAACTTTGAATGTACTTACAAAATTAAATTTACTTGAATTTAATTTAAAAAATAAAGAATATTGAATATAAGAATATATAGCATTTGCTATTAATGTACCTAATGCAACACCTATTACACCCATTCCAATTTTAACAAATAATAAATTGAAGCTTAAATTAATTATTCCAGAAATAACCTGGAGATATACTAAATATTTTTGATTTTTATTTGATACTATATATGAATTAGCAAAATATGAGAGGTTATTTATTATTATTGCTATTAGAAGTATCATATATATACCTATACTATCTAAATATTTATTCACAACAATTGAAACAAATGGTTTAAATATTATAACACCTATAGAGAAAAAAATAGCACTAGAAACTTCTAATAATTTGGTATAAACTTTAACTTTTTCCTCTATATTTTTATTTCTTCCTTCATTAAAAGCCTTAATTAATTTAGGATATAATAAAAAAAGTATTGATGATATAAAAACTAGTGTTGCATTTACCATACTATTTGCAAATGTATAATAGCCTAAATCTGAATCTGTATAATACCTTAGTATTATCCATCTATCTATTGTTGTTAATATATAAAAACCTAAGTTATATATCAATAATGGAATCCCAATAGAAATTAAATTCTTTAAAATTCTTTTATCTATTTTTAGCTTAATGAAATTTGCTTTTAATATACAAACAATCAATATTACTATACCACATATTAACATAGCAAATAACACACCATAGATTTTGTAATTATTTATTAGTAATAATGTTAATATAAATGCTACTATACTATATATTACTTCTATTAAATTTATCATATTATAATTATCTAAAAGCCTAAAATAGTTTACAAAATAATTTTTAAACTGCTCAAATATTGCAATAAGAAATATCAATGCCAAATATATACCAAAAATATTTTTATATGCAAATATAGAACCTAGACTTAAGCATAAAAATAGTAGAGATAATATAACTAAAAATGTAAAGGAGGTACTTAATACATCTTTGCTTTCATCACCAGAATTCTCATTAGCCAGTACATACTCTCTATTCATAGAATGTACTATCCCTAAGTTAGCATAGGTACAATATCCTAAAATAAGAGTTAAGTTTCCTAATACACCTAATAAGTCTGGTCCTAAGAATTTTGCATTTATTATTCCTTTTAAAAATCCAAAACCTAAAGCAATATATTTAATAATTGAATATCGAAATATTTGTCCAAACTTACTTGTTCTTAATTTTTTAATAAACTCCATTTACATCATCCTTACTTCTACTATTCACTAGGATATTTTCAACTAATATTTTGGCTCCATTTACATTTACTAATTTTTTTTGATTCTGTGATAAAAGTTGTCTTTTTTTCTTATTAACTATCAGCGCATTGATAACTTCATTAAATCGGTTTATATCCTGATAGATTAGATTATTAGTTCCTATTATTAACTCTCTTTTAGAAAACTCTCTACCTATTTCTATCTGATTATCAGCAACTGTTATTCCTATAGCAGGAACCTTCATAGCTGACAATTCATACAGTGTAGAGCCACATGACGAAATTGCAATATCACATAGTTTCATTAACTCCGCCATTTTAGCATTTTTATATAATTTAACTTTTGGGTTATAACCATATTTTTTATATATTTCATTTATTAATTTTTCTTCAAATGCACTACCTATTACTACATGAATAATAGAATCGTAGTTTAATACTAAATCTAAAATCTTCAAAGTAATATAATCCTTATCAGTCCCCCCAACGGTGATAAGTATATTTTCTACTTTATCTTTGATTAACTTATGCGATTCTCCCCTAAACTCATCTCTTAATAAACAATACTCTGTTCCTAAGAATAATTTAGTTTCTTTATTGGTATTATATTTAATTGATGTTGCATTTATATTCTGATTTATAATAAAATCTACATTTAGCTTACAGACATTAATATCATCTATATATCCTGATACTTTAAATATTTTTTTCATTTCATCAAAATAATTCTTATCAACATCATAGCTATCAGTTATTAATAAATCAGCTTCTATTTCAGTTTGAACTTTTTTAATATCACTAATCAAATTGTTTTCATTTATTTTTATAACATTAAAACCTTCATCTTTAACTTTCTTTATTCCATCACCATATAGAATTTCATCATCTTTACATATATAATGTACTTCTAAGTATTTTCTAAGTTCTTTAGCTAATACCAAAGTTCTCATTATATGACCTAGACCTAGCTCTTTTCCTCCATCAGCTCTAATTACTACTTTATACATTTTCTCCTCCAAATTATTTAATCTTATCTAAACTTAAAGGAGTACCTAATTTATAATCTTCTTTAAATTCTTTTCCTAAAACACCATTATAATACTTAGGTGCTAATCCATTTGAAGGTCTAATAGATCTTACGTTTTCACTAGTTAACTTTTCTCCTGCTTTAACATCTTTAACTATAAATAATGATCTTGAAAACTCTCTATTTTTCAAAGTCTTTTTTGATAATGTATATGATACCTTTCCTAGTGCTTTTTCTATATCTCTAACTGCAGAAATCATTCCCCTAAATTCTTCACTATCTAAAGAAAAAGCTGCATCAGGTCCACCTATTCTTTTATCTAATATAAAGTGCTTCTCTATTACTTTTGCACCTAAAGCTACTGCTCCAACCGGTACTACATATCCCATAGAATGATCTGATAACCCTGAAATAACTCCAAAAGTGTCTTTAATATTTCCTATAGTTTTTAAGTTCATTTCTTCTAGAGGTGCTGGGTAGGCACTTGTACATTTTAATAATATAACTTCATTATTTCCAACTCTTTTACAAGCATCAACAGCTTCTTGAATTTCTTGTATAGTTGCAATTCCTGTAGAAATTATCATCGGCTTTCCTTTTGAAGCTGCGTACTCAATTAATGGTATATCTGTTATTTCAAAAGAAGCTATTTTATATGCAGGAACATCATATTTTTCTAATAAATCTACGGCTGTAAAGTCAAATGGAGTAGAAAAACAAATTATTCCTATTTCCTTTGCATATCTAAATATCTCTTCATGCCATTCCCAAGGCATATAAGCTTCTTTATATAAATCATACAAATTTCTTCCATCCCATAATGTACCTTTATCTATTTTAAAGTATTCATTATTACAGTCTATAGTTATAGTATCTGGAGTATATGTTTGAATTTTTACTGCATCTGCTCCGATTTCTTTAACTTTTTTTATACTTTCTTTTACAATATCTATACTATGTCCGTGATTAGCGGATATCTCTGCAATAATAAATGTTTTTGATTCATTTGATATTTCAAAATCTCCAATTTTTATCTTCATTTTTAACTCCTTATTCGATTTTCTTAATATATACAATATATTCTTTATCTTCTATTTCAATATATCCATTATTTATAAAAGCTTTTCTAGAAGCTATATTTTCTTTCTTTACAAGACCTTTTAATATTTTAATATTAAAACCATCAGCCTTTATTTTCTCATATAATAAATTTAGCATAGTACTTCCTATGCCTTTTCCTCTTTCTTTTTCGTCTATTATATATGAAATTATTGCAATATTTTCTTCAATATCAATCCTTATTTGTCCAACTGAAATATTGTCTTTAATTAAAATGAATATTTGTCTATCTTTATTTTCAATGCTTTTTTTAAACCACTCCACATGTCCCTCATAAGGAATAGGAGAAGTATTAAATGCATTTATTCTTACAGTTGGATCATTTGCCCACTTATATAATGTATCGCAATCCTCCATTAAGCATCTTCTTAAATACATAACACTCCTCCTAATTTTATTTTATTTTCTTTTGCTCAATCTCACTATTAATTTCCTTTAAATAGGGTTTATTAGCAAATAACTTTAATATATCTTCTAATGAGAAATTATTATTTTTTTTATAAAGCTCATTATATACCTTAGTTAATAATTCTAAATCTTCTTTAGTATCTAATGTTAATCTTAAGTCTGAAGTATCTTTAGAATCTTTATATTGCTTAGTACTATATCTGTTACCGTCCCATATATATGGAGTTACATGCTCTCTTTCAAAGTCTTCCTTTGCATTTAAATACGCTTCTTCTAGAACTTTAAAACTAAATACTTCTGTATCTAATCCTCTTGGATAAGTTCTATCTAATGTATTACTTACATAGTCGTATTTATCCTTATTATTCAAATAGAAACTTATTATTTCTTCTGTGACATTAAAATCTATGCACGGACAATCACTTGTAACCCTAACTACAACGTCTGCTTCATTTTCCTTAGCAGCTAAATAATATCTAGATAAAACATCATTTTCAGATCCTCTAAAATAATTTACTCCTAGTCTTTTAGCTTCATTTACTATTTCAATATCCTTTTCTTCAGTAGTTGTAGCAATCACTATTTCGTCAATATTTTTAACTCTTTTTAATCTATCAATATCATGCTCTAAAACAGTTTTACCACATATCTCTTTTAATACTTTACCAGGCAATCTACTAGAACCTACTCTTGCTTGAATAATACATACAACTTTCATAGCTTTCCTACCTTCTATAAGCATTTATTACTTTTTTTACAGCTGTAATTACATCTTGAACATCATTTTCTGTCATTGCTGGGAACAAAGGAAGAGTAATCATTCTATTATATATATCTTCAGCTACTGGGCATAAACCTTTTTCATAACCTAAGCCTTTATAATAAGGATGTAAATATACGGGTAAATAATGAACATTTACTCCTATATTTTCTTTTTGTAAAGCTTCAAATACTTCTTTTCTTCCTACAGCTAACTTATCTAGGTTTAATGTAATAACATAAATATGCCAACCTGAATTAGAAAATTCTTCTTCAAAAGGTGTATTAATTTCTTCCAACTCACTAAATGCTTCATTATACTTAGAAACTATTTCTCTTCTTCTAGCTATAAATGAATCTAGCTTATCCATTTGACTTATACCTAATGCACATTGCAAGTCAGTTAATCTATAATTATACCCTAAATCGACTTGTTCATAATACCAAGGTCCATGATCTTCATCCATTAACTCTTTATTTCTTGTAATACCATGACTTCTAAATAACATCATCTTTTCATATAACTTTTCATCGTCAGTTACTATTATTCCACCTTCTGCAGTAGTTACAGGTTTAACAGGATGAAAACTAAACTCAGTCATATGAGCTTTAGTCCCTACTTTTCTATTTTTATATTCACTTCCTAAAGCGTGAGCACTATCTTCAATAACAATTAAATTATGCTTGTGTGCAATTTCTAGTATTTTATCCATATCAACAGCTTGACCTGAAAAATCCACTGGTATTATAGCTTTGGTATTTTCTGTTATTTTTTCTTCAATTTTATTCACATCTATATTGTAAGTTTTAGGATCTATATCCACAAATACAGGTGTTCCTCCACAGTAAAGAACACAATTTGAAGATGCTGCAAAGGTTATAGCTGGAACTAAAACCTCATCTCCAGGGCCAATCCCTGCTGCATGACAAGCCATATGTAAGGCTGCAGTTCCATTTGAAACTGCGACTCCATATCTTGCACCTACAAATTCTGCAACCTTATTTTCAAATTCACTTACTGTTGGACCTGTAGTTAAGAAATCTCCCTTTAAAAGTTCAACTACAGCTTCTATATCTTTATCATCTATACTTTGTCTTCCATAAGCTAAATATTTTTCTCTTACAGGAGTACCACCATCAATAGCTAGTTTACTCATATCTAATCACTCCAAAAAATTATTTATTATATTTATTGTAGTCATATAAACCTAAATTTTGCATTTCTTCTCTTAACTCTTCAACTGTTAACCATTCTGTATTTGCTCCTGAATCATATTCAAATCCAAACTCAATTAATTCTCCACCTGGTGTAAAATGGCTATCAAAATGCCACCAGTCAAAATGTGGATATACTATATAATGTTTTTCATATTCGTAAGTTGTTCTTGAGTCATCTTTTGTTACCATTACTTCATGTAACTTTTCTCCTTCTCTAATTCCAACTTCCTTCATCTCAACATCATCCAACATAGCTTTTGCTAAATCTGTAATTTTAAATGATGGTATCTTAGAGATATAAGTTTCTCCACCCTTTGATTCTTCTAATGCCTTAAATACTAAATCAACACCTTCATCTAATGTTATCCAGAATCTAGTCATATTAAAATCTGTTATAGGTAATTCTTTCCTTCCAGATTCTATTATTGATTCAAAGAAAGGAATAACTGATCCTCTACTTCCTGCAACATTACCATATCTAACTACTGAAAAAACTGTACCCTTATCACCTGAATAAGCATTAGCAGATATAAATAACTTATCTGATACTAACTTAGTTCCACCATATAAGTTTATAGGATTTACCGCTTTATCTGTTGATAAAGCCACACATTTCTTAACACCCTTATCTATACAAGCATCAACTATGTATTGAGCTCCATTAATATTGGTCTTTATTGCTTCAAATGGATTGTACTCACATGCTGGCACTTGTTTCATCGCTGCAGCATGTATAACATAATCAACTCCATCAAAAGCTCTATAAAGTCTATCTTTATCCCTTATATCTCCAATAAAAAATCTAAGCTTATTTGCTTTCTCTGGGAAGTTAACCGTAAATTCTTTCTTCATTAAATCTTGTTTAAATTCATCTCTTGAATATATTATTATCTTCTTTGGATCATATTCACTTAATATTCTCTCTGTAAACTTCTTTCCAAATGATCCTGTTCCACCAGTAATTAATATAACTTTATTATTAAGCATAGCTTTATCTCCTTAATTTATTAGATATATATTTAATTTTATTTTTAATCTTAAGTATTATTTTCTTAATTAATTTATAATAATTAATATCTTTATAGCTCTTTAATACTATTTTTCTTAATTGATATTTATTAAGCATATTTTGCTCATTACTACCCATCTCCAACTCTACAAATTGCCTCTGTTCACTAGATACTTCATAATTTATACCATAGAAAATTCTTTCTGCCTCTTCCATTATCAGTGATATTTCACTAGCTTTAAACTTATCAAATATATTCCAATTACTTAGATTCAAATCTCCCTTATTATGATGAGTTACCTCTCCTTTGTTAATAAGAGAAAACGGGATTCCCATTTCAACAGAATAAAAAGTATATGTACCAATTTCATTGGATAGGGTATATTTGGCATTGCTTAATATATCATAATAATTTTTAACAAATTTAAAATTATTACTTCTATTAGGAAAGCCAGCTGTAACCACTTTATATCCTAGCGATTTATACTTTTCTAATACATTTTTATTATTATAATCACACCAATGTAAACAAATTACACAAGGCTTAAATTCATTAGGTAATCTATCTAGCGATTCACAAAAATTTTCAATATTATAATCTACTTCTATCTCTTTAGTCGAATGACACGGAAAAACCACACTTCCATTTGCATACTTAGATTTCTCTATTTTTTTAATTTTTCTATACATAAAAAATGGTGAACCTGTAACTATAACTTCTCTTTCTATGTTAAGTTTCCTTAATTCTTCTTCATAAATCTTTTTACGTCTCTCACTCATTACAAACATTAAACTTTGATATATATCTATATCTGTGATAATAGCATTTTCTGAACTATACCACCCATGTTCATAGTGAAAAGAGTTAGGTAAAATCTTAGGTAACTTAAGCCCTAAGAACTCTCTATATATAGCACCCATACTATACATTTTTCCACTTCCTCTACATACATAAAATTAATGTCTATTACATCTATTAGCAAAATATTTTGTTAAGAAAGCTTGAGCTATATATCCTACTATCATTAAAATAGCCATTTTACTATATAATCCATAAAAGCTACCTTGCAAATATAATTCAGACAACACTCCATTTATAAAATAGGCAGATAAAAATAAGGCTGAAGCAAACATACCTTTATTTATACTATCAACAATAAAACAAGCCATAAATGCTAGTAATATTCCTGCAAATGAAAAAATAGTTAACCCTAAAATTCTTCCAAAATAATAAATAAATATTGCTGGACTACCGGTTGAGAATCTAACTCCATCCTTTTCATATCTATCTACAATATTTTTAGGAGCTATAGATCTCATTATACTTTTTAAGCCACTTGCATCATTATCCTTACTAAAAAAGTCATTGTTGATTCTATTTATTTTATTATCTATTTTTTCATCTAAATTCATGTCATAAGTTGCCCACCATACTTGTCCTTGTAAAATCATAGTTCTATTCAAAATAAATTGATTAGTTTGATTAAAATCATAATTATACTTCTTTGAATAATTTAAATACACAGACCCATAAAGTGCTAAAAATAATACAATGACAGATGGTATTCCTAGTTTTAATATTTTTTTTATATTTAATTTTTTAATATCACAAACTAAAATTATACCACTTAAAGCAAAAACTATAGAATTTATATATACTCCAAACTTATCGCCTCTTAAAATGAAGTATATAACTATAAGTGCTATATTTATTCCAATTAAAGTCTTAAAAAATCTATTTAATTTTTTCAATATACCTGGAGTAATAAATAAGATTGGATAAACCAAATAATTTTGAATTGTAATAATTGTATATTTAATAAATGGATATCTTTTTATATTTTCTACATATTTGTAGTGATTTCTGTTTCCAATTCCACTTTGCATCACAGAATTTACTATATCAGCAAGAGATATTAATGTTAATATTAAGAATAATAAATATCCTATCTTAATAAATAAAAGTTGAATATTTTCTTTATTAGTATTATCTTTTTTGGTTACATCATTTAATATCCTACTTTTTAACTTTATTTTGTCATAAATAACCATTCCTATTTTAAAAAATATAATAAATGCAACCATAAATAGCAAATACCAAAAACTCGCTCCATTATAATGCATTTCTTTATTTAATTCTATACTAAAACTATTATTATATTCACTATAAAATACTGAACTGATAGCCCATATTTGCCCATATATAAATAATAAAATTATTATCAATCGTTTATCATTAATAGTATTCTTTAAATAGAATACTATTAATGATAACATTATTACTATAAAACTTATAATATATAAATTAGTCATAATATCTCCTTTAAATTATTTAATTAAGTAGCTTATTTCTTTATTGCTCCTTTTTCTATTATTTTTTATTATATTATGCTTAATTATCATTTTCTTTTTTAATTTTTTACTTTGAAAATAATATTTCATCTGAAATCTTTCAAACATTAAAGCATATACTGCAAAAACGACCCTTCTTCTTAGTCTAAAGAAAATATTCACATCTAATTTATCAATATTTTTCCATTCCATCATTCTTTGATTTCTATAGGATAGTCCCCTTAAAAATTCCGATTGTCTTTTTCTTGCATTAATAAATTCTTTGGCTCCTCCTTTTGAAGAGCCAAAACCTCTACCATGATATGCTACTGCTCTAGGATAATAAATATTTTTATAATCATATAAATTTAATCTCCATGAAATATCTATATCTTCTTTATAGGAAAAAAAATCTTCATCAAAATATTCTTCATTGATTTTTATTTCTTGTAATGCAGACTTTCTGTACATAGGTGCTGCTCCGCAAATTCCAAAAACTTCTTCTATATTATCATAAGCTCCAGTATCCAGTTCATTTTGTCCTCTATCTTTACTCTTTCCTGATCTATACATTTCAATTCCAGCACTATCTATATACTTAGTTTTAATATCTTTATTAAAATCATATTTAAGTAATTTCCCGGAAATTGCTCCTATTTTATTATCATCCTTAATATAATTAACTAGTTCCTCAATAAAATTATATTCCATAATTATATCTGGATTTAGAATAACTACATACTCACCTTTAGATATTTTTATTCCTTGATTTGCTCCACCAGCATATCCATTATTTACTTCATTTCTTATAAAATTAATTTCTTTATCTGAATATTCTTCTATAACATAGTCATAAGATAAATCATTTGATTTATTATCTATAAAAATTATTTCAATATTTTTATACGTTTGATTAAGAATTGAATCTATACATCTATTCAAGTAATTTTTATTATTATAATTTATAATTATTACACTAACTAAAGCCATTAATCAATCCTTTACTATTTATACATATTTTCGTAGTACTTCTTATAATCACCAGATGTAACATTACTCATCCATTCTTTATTATTTAAATACCACTCTATTGTTTTTACTATTCCAACTTCAAATGTTGTTTCTGGATACCATCCAAGTTCTTCCTTTATCTTGCTTGGGTCTATTCCATATCTTCTATCGTGACCTTTTCTATCTTCAACAAACGTTTTTAAGTTTTCAGTTACACTGCTATCAACATTTTGATTAATATACTTAATAACTGTATCAACTATTTGAAGGTTTGTTCTTTCGTTATGACCACCAACATTATAAACTTCTCCAAGTTTTCCATTATTAATAACTATGTCAATTGCCTTTGCATGATCTTCAACATATAACCAATCTCTTATATTTAATCCATCACCATAAATAGGTAAGTCCTTTAAATTTAAGCAGTTATTTATTAAAAGTGGTATTAATTTTTCAGGAAATTGGAATGGTCCATAGTTATTAGAACATCTTGTTATGTTAACTGGCATTTTATAAGTATCTCCATATGCCTTTACCATCATATCAGATCCTGCCTTACTTGCTGAGTATGGGCTATGTGGATCTAATGGAGTAGTTTCCATAAAATATCCTGTTTCTCCAAGTGAACCATATACTTCATCTGTTGAAACATGTAAGAACTTAACTCCACCTTTCCATCCATCTTCTGTTTCCCAAGCATTTTTTGCACAGTTTAATAAATTTACTGTTCCAAGTACATTAGTTTTAGCAAATACTTCTGGTTCTTTTATACTTCTATCAACATGAGATTCAGCTGCAAAGTGAGCTACATAATCTATTTCATATTTTTCAAATAATGACGATACTAGTTCTGCATCACATATATCTCCTTGAACGAATATATGTCTAGAATCATCTTCTATACCTTTTAAGTTTTCTAGATTCCCTGCATAAGTTAACTTATCTAAATTTATAATTCTTATATCTTCATATTTCTTAAGCATGTATAAAACAAAGTTTGAGCCTATAAATCCAGCTCCACCAGTAACTAAATAAGTTTTCATTTATAATTCTCCCCTTACAGTTAATTTTAATTAAAAACTAAGAATTTTATATCTAGAAACTCTTTAGAGTTTCATCATTAATTATACATTATCAATTATTGATTAGATAAGTTTTGAAAAAAACTTATCAATGCTTCTTTCCAATCTCTCATTTCATCACCAACTGTACATCTAAGCATCATATTATCTAAAGATGAATACTCAGGTCTCTTAGCTGAGTTTGGATACATATTCTTATATTCTTCTGAGGTACATGAATTTACCTTGCAATTTCTTTCTGAAAGCTTCATTATTTCTGTTGCGAAGTCAAACCAGCTACATTCACCTTTTCCGGTACAGTGATATACTCCATATTCGTCAGTTTCTATAAGTTTTAATATATGATATGCTAAATCATTAGCATTTGTTGGATTTCCAAGTTGATCATTTACTACACTTATAGAATCCTTTTGTTCTCCTAAATTCATCATTGTATAAACAAAATTTTTCCCAGTATATCCATAAAGCCATGCTGTTCTAACTATATAGTATTTTGATGAAAACTCTCTAACATATTCTTCACCCTTAAGCTTTGTTTTTCCATAAACACTATATGGTACTGTTAGATCAAATTCAGTTAAAGGTGTATCCCCTACTCCACTAAATACATAATCTGTTGAAACTTGAACTAATTTTGCTCCTATTTCTTCACATACTATAGCTAGATTTCTTGGGCCTATGCCATTTATTTTAAAAGCTAAATCTTGATTATTTTCACAACCATCTACATTAGTTGCTGCAGCACAATTTATAACTACATCTGGTTTTATCTCATCTAATACTCTTTTTACATCTTCTAATTTAGTTATATCTAACTCTTCTACATCTAAAGCAAAAACTTCAGAGTTTTTGATATTTTTACTAACTTTTCCAATTTCAGCTTCACCAGTTTTAATTATCTTTTGAAGTTCATTTCCTAGTTGTCCTTTAGATCCTGTTATTAATATCTTCATAGTATCACTCCTGTTTAATGAAAACTCCTACTCCCTTGTCGTAGGAGTAAGCTCGAATTACAAAATCACAGATTTTGATTCTTACTTATATTCAAATGGTAAGTCTAGTTCTTTTAATGTCTTTTGCTTTTTATCTTTTTCTGATAAAAGTATTTCTTCAATTCCTTCTAACGGCCATTCTATTCCTACCTCTGGATCATTCCAAAGAAGTCCACTATCATATTCTGGTGCGTAGAAATCAGTACACTTATAATTAAATGTAGCTGTTTCAGAAACAACTAAAAATCCATGTGCAAAGCCTTCTGGAACATAAAATTGATTTTTATTTTCAGATGTTAATAAAACACCTTCCCACATTCCAAAAGTAGGTGAGCCTTTTCTTAAATCTACAGCTACATCATAAACTTCACCTTCAGTTACCCTTACTAGCTTTCCTTGAGTATGCTTTGTTTGAAAATGCATTCCTCTTAGTACTCCTTTTTTAGATTTTGATTCATTATCTTGTACAAACTCCATTGTAAGGCCTGCTTCTTCGAAAGCTTTTTTATTATAGCTTTCCATAAAATAACCTCTGTTATCTCCAAAAACCTTAGGCTCTATTATATATAAATCTTTAATTTTTGTTTCTATAAAATTAAAATTACTCATAAATCTATCTCCTAATTTATCTCTTCTTAGCTTCTAATTCTTCAACTACATCTACTAAATATTGTCCATATCCCGTCTTCATTAAAGGTTTTGCAAGCTCTTTTACTTCTTCAGCACTTATCCAACCTTTTCTATATGATATTTCTTCTAAACAAGCTATATAAGTTCCTTGAGTGTTTTGTATAGCTTCAACAAAATTGGATGCTTGAAGCATAGAACTGTGAGTTCCTGTATCAAGCCATGCCATTCCTCTTCCAAGTAAATTTACTTTTAATGTTCCTTCTTCCATATAAACTCTATTTAGATCTGTTATTTCAAGTTCTCCTCGTGCTGATGGAGCAAGGTCCTTAGCTTTTTTAACTACAGAATTATCATAAAAATATAGTCCTGGAACAGCATATTTTGACTTTGGTTTTTCTGGTTTTTCTTCTAATGATATAACTTTATTATTATCATCAAATTCAACTACACCAAAGGATCTTGGATCTTGAACATAATATCCAAATATCATTGCTCCTTTTTCTAAAGATGCAGCTTCTTTTAAATGATTAGAAAAGCTTTGTCCATAAAATATATTATCTCCAAGTATCATAGCTACATTATCATCACCAATAAATTTTTCTCCTATAATAAAAGCTTCTGCTAAGCCATTTGGTTGTTCTTGAATTGCATAATCAATTTTAAGTCCTAATTCTGATCCATCGTTAAATAATTCCTTAAAATTAACTATGTCTCTTGGTGTTGATATTATTAATATTTCTCTAATACCTGCCAGCATAAGTACAGACATCGGATAATAAATCATAGGTTTATCATAAATTGGTACCATTTGTTTTGACATTGCCTTTGTTACTGGATACAATCTAGTTCCTGATCCTCCAGCTAGAATAATTCCCTTCATATTCATAACTCCTTCAAAATAATCTTTCAAACTAAATATAGTTCTTAAAGTTTCTTTCCCAATAAAATCTTCCCGCAGATAACTTTTTAATAGTTGACAAGGAGAGTTTTTTATAATTTTGTCCCATTTTATTGCCTAAAAATCTTGCAGCAAAATTTGGAATCACATTCAAAGTAGCTTTAAAATTTCTTTCTTTAATAGACTTTTTAACTACCGTTATTAACAGCTTAACTGCACTTCCATTAGCATTATATTTTAATAAATAATCATTATCTTTTAGAAATACTCCCTGATCAAAATATCTTTTAAATAAATCTTTAAATTTATAATCATGTGAATGAATAACTTTTGCTTTTGCATTGTACATTATTCTATATCCATTCTTTATTAATTTATACGCAAAATACATGTCTTCATTTGTAAGAAGATCCTTATTATCGTATCCCTTTAGTTCCTTATAAATTTTAGTATTGACTGCGGATGCTGCATCTGAAAAGAAGAATGTTGTTATTCCTAATCTATCTATATCCTTTTTTGAAACAACTCTAGATTCTTCTGGGTAGTTATTAATTCTTGTATATCTTTCTATAGAATTATTATCACATATTTGTCTTGAAAATGCTGCCTCACACTTTCCTTCAAATATAGGTTTAGTAAAGTTATATAACCAATCTTCATCAACTATTTTTATATCTTGTGTAATAAAAACTACTACTTCTGTTTCACATTCCCAAGCTGCACTTTCTCTGGTTAAACTGTGTGAAAATTCCTTTGCAGTTATTACTTTTAAATCTACTTTTTCAAATTTCGATATTTTTTCATCAATCCTATCATCTGTGTTAGTTAATATATACTTTACCTCTTTTAAGTTTACATTTTTTTGCATCATCAATGAACTATGTAAACTATCCATGTATTTTTCTGCTTTATAAAGTGGACAAATCACTGTTATATCCATTTCATCCTCCAAATTGTTCTATATTGCACCCTCTTTTTTTATTACAGATACAAAAGTTTTAAATATAATCTTTATATCCATTAGTACAGATTTATTTCTTATATAATACATATCCATTTTAACTCTTTCATCATAAGTTGTATCACTTCTACCATTTGCCTGCCAATATCCTGTTAATCCAGGTAATATAGAAAATACAGCTTCAGCATATGATCCATATTTTTCAATTTCCTTTTCAACTATTGGTCTTGGGCCAACTATACTCATATCACCTTTTAATATATTTATTAGTTGTGGCAGCTCATCCAAGCTTGTCTTTCTCAAGAAACCACCAACTTTTGTTATTCTTGGATCATTATCTAATTTAAAATTTATATAATACTCCTTTTTTTGTTCCTCTGTGAAATTTTTAAAAATTTCTTCTGAATTTTCATACATTGTTCTAAACTTATAAATTTTAAATTCTTTCATATCCTTACCAATTCTATTTTGTCCAAAAACTATTTTCCCTTTTGAATCAAATCTTATAACTATTGCAACAATTATAAATATTGGACTTAATAAAACAATGGAAATTAATGATAAAACTATATCTACCAATCTTTTAACTACATTATAACCAACCTTATTGGTCACCTTATATGTTATTTCAATTTGCTGATTACTAGTATTAATATTATCCATACCTATCCCCCTAATTATTAAAACAATACATTTCTAAATCATTATCATTAATATTTAAATATTCTTTCTACATATTCATATCTAATATTACAAATAATATTACTATTTATAGCACAAATTATTATATCATATATATTTATCAAAACAAACCCTTGTAATTTATTGTAATTTATTGATATTTAATACTTTTTATAGTTTTATTTTTTATTATTTTAAAAATCAAATTAAAATTTTATTAATATATAAATATTCTATTAATATTTACTTGCTATTAATTTCTACAATATTCATCTAATAATCTCCTGTCGAATTTTATGATATTTTTCTTTTCTATTTATGTAGTTAAATATTATAATTTATTAAATTAATTAAATAAAAAATACCTATAATGCTAATATTGTTAGTATCATAGGTATTTCTATTTTATTCTACTTCAATGCAGATTTTAAGGAGTTTATTGCTATTCTTGAAATTCCTCCACCAACTTCTACAATTGAATTTGCAGTTTTTGAACTAAATATATTTTTTTGATTAATAGTTAAATCCACATCACATAAAACAACCATTCCATTATTTAATGCTGCTATTGGTCCTGAAGCTAGTGCATCTACTAATTCTAATCCCTTTGATGCATATACCTTATTAAGATTTGGACCATAAAATTTTTCTATTACTATTGCATTTGTATCGTATCTATTTGCTCCACCTAATCTATTTTTAGATATATCTGATGAGGTCAATCCATTAACTAAATTTAGAACATTATCACTTAAAACAGTTTTTCCTCCAATTATATATGCACTATTTAAACTTTCATTTTTTAGCCAACTATAAACATCGTCACTTAATTTATTAACCTCTGATAGTATTATTGGCATCCTATCTCTTCCAGCTACTGCTGCTATAGACATTGCATCTGCTTCTCCTATACCATTGCTTACAACTATTTTTTCAACATCATAAAAGTTTGAATCTATATATTTAGCTATTTGTAATGAAGTTGAATATCTATCACTTCCACCTAATCTCTCTATTGTTGAAATCCCGAGATTTCTTAAACTTGATTCGACATTTGTATCTACTACTGTATTTCCACCTATTATTATTGCTCTTTTAGCATTTAATCTTGTAATTTCTCCTTTAGTCACATCCGGTATTAAATTACTTCTAGTAAGTAATATTGGTGAATTTATATATGTAGCTAAAGGTGTTGCTGATAATCCATCTGATATAGCTAATCCATTTACTATTACTACTGTATTAGCCTTATCGAATTGACTTTGACTTAATTTTACAGCTGTTCCATATCTATCACTTCCAGCTAATGATATAACAGGAACTGTTAATGAATTTTGAATTTTTTGTCTTATACCTTGAAAATTATCTCTTATAAAACTATATCTAAAGAATATACTTCCCTTTACATTAGGGTATTGTGTATTTAAATTTATTTGCTTGTCCACCTCCGATGCAACATCGGCAGTATAAACATTATGTCCAATATATAGATTAACACTTGTTCCGTTTACTTCATTTGACCACCAATCTACTAACTTTGTATAATCAGCAACTTCATATCCTATTTTCCAATAAATTTGAGGTGCAACATAATCTATCCATTCATTTCTTATCCAAGTTCTTGTATCAGCATAAATATCATAATAGCTTTGTGCTCCTCTAGTATCAGACCCTGTAGAATCGCTAGATTTATTTTTCCAAATACCTCTTGGGCTTATTCCAAAATCAATGCTCGAATCAATGCTGTTTATTTTATTGTTAACTGCTTCAACTAATTGATTAACACTTTTTCTTCTAAAATCTCCTATATTTAAACCATTTCCATATCGTGCATAAGCATCAGCGTCATTTATATCATTTCCTGGGTAAAAATAATCATCAAATTGAATACCATCAACATTATAATTTCTTACAATTTCATCTACTGTATTAACAATATGTTGCCTAACCTCTGGTAATCCTGGATTATAATATAAGGCATTATTATATTCAAATACCATACTTGGATTATTTCTAGCAAAATGATTTCCTGCTAAAGAATTAAGATTTGTTCCACTAGTTGTTACTCTATACGGATTAAGCCATGCATGAACCTTAATTCCTCTTTTATGTGCTTCTTCAATTGCAAAAGCCAAAGGATCATATCCTGGATCCTTTCCTTGAGTTCCTGTTAATACCTCAGACCATGGATTTATATTTGACTTATATAGTGAATCTCCCTTTGGTCTTACTTGAACAATAACTGTATTTAATCCTAAACTTTTTACATCTTCAAGTATATTAATAAACTCTTGCTTTTGTTGTGACACATTATTCCTAGCTCCAACGCTTGGCCAATCTTGATTATACACAGTTGATATCCATACAGCCTTCATATCTTCATTTACTTCAGCCTTAGGAGTAACTGCTAAAAAATTAATCATTACAAAGCTTAATAATAAAGCTACCACCCTGTTTATTTTCTTCATTCTCTAATCTCCCCTTTAACTATATAAGATAATATTCTTACAGTATATATTATATTTAATAAAATAAAGTATTTTGTTTTAATTTAATATATTTCTCATATCCTCTTCTGAACCTCTTGGTACTCCTCCACCAATTTGTATAATTTCATTAAGTTTCTTTTTACTTAATACATTCTTTTGATCTATATCAAGATTATTATCACATAAAACTATAGCACCACTATTTAATGCAGCCACAGGCCCTGCGCTTAATGCATCTATAAGTTCATATCCCTTTGATGCATATATCTTTTCAATATAATTACCAAAAAATCTTTCTATTACTAGTGCATTAGTCTTATATCTATCACTTCCTCCTAGCCTATTTCCTTTAATATCTGAAGTAGTAATCAAATTAATATCATTTAATAGCTTATCTGATATAACTCCCGTGCCTCCAATTATATATGCATTTTTTAACCCTTCACCTTTCAACCAATTATAACCATTAGAATTTAAAGAATTTATTTCTGTTAATATTATTGGCATTTTATTTCTTCCTGAAATAGATGCTATTGACATTGCATCTGCTTCCGCATATCCATTTGCTATCACTATATTTTCAACATCATAACAATTATTATCTATATATTTTGCAATTGTAAGAGATGTTTCATATCTATCACTTCCACCTAGTCTTTCAACATTATTTACTCCTAATTGATTTAACTTTGATTGAACATTTCTAGATACTACGCCTTCTCCTCCTGCTATTATTGCTTTTCTTGCTCCAAGTCTTTTTATTTCGTTTATTGTTTCTAGTGGAATGCTATCACTTTCTACTAATAATATAGGTGCTTTTAAGTGTGTAGCTAAAGGAGTAACAGCTAACCCATCTGCTATTGCTAGTCCATTAACTAATACTACTGTATCAGATGAAGTAAAGTTTGAACTACTAAGTTTTGCTGCTGTATCATATCTATCTACTCCTATAATACTTGTAAACTTAACTTCATTATTTTCTTTTGGAAATGTAACTTTAAAACTTATTTCATTTCCCTTTGCACTACCTACTTCTGAAATTACAATTCCACTATTTTGTCCATTATCAAGAAATAAACTGTTTGAAATAAATCCACTATTTAAATCATTACTCCCAATGCTTGTCCTTCCTGATTCCTGTGATAAAAATGCAGTCCTTGTATTTCCCGAAGCATATGTATTATTAATATCACCATTTCTAAAGACATAAATATAATCTGGATATCCATTTCTATTTCCTAAATATGCATTAACATTTTCATTTATTCTATAAACAATAAGTCCTGAACCAGGCAGAGTGCTGTCCCAATTTCCAGACTTCTTTCTGAATTCTACCATAAAATATTCTTTTTCTGACAAAGGCGATTTAATTTTAAATGCAACTATATCATTCTTATTTGAACTTTGCGATGATTTAACAGTATATGTTCCATCACTACTGATTTCTTCAATATTCATGTTCAATCCACTATAAAAATTTCTAGTATATACTAAAGGTAACTGGCCATATCCATCTGTATTTGCCATTACATCCCATTCTCCGACTGGATTTCCTCTATAATAATATCTGTATAAATCAGGGTAATTAAATGCATGTAAAAATTCATGTATTGCTACTTTTATTAAACTTTTATTAAAAATATTATTTTCATCAGTTCCTACATTAATTAAATTATATGTAGCTAACTTTTTTTCCTTTATTGATGAATCTCCTAAAAATCTAGTTTCATGTGGCCATAGCATATTGTTTCCCACTGTAGCTCCTGTACATAAAAAAGTTACTACATCAATTTCACCATCACCATTTTTATCTAATTCGTCTGCTGATAAACTTATACTATCTTTTATTGAATCAAATGCCCACTTTATAAGGGCTTCTTCTTCTTTACTTCCAGCAATATATTTTTCATAATAACTTCTTGTTTGTGGGGCTTCAATTGATAAGTATGTATTATTTCCTTTAGGATAAATATCAGTATTTACTTTTACTTCTCCGTAAGTTAAATCATTTATATATGAATTCAGGGAAATTGAGCCTTCATCTGCAACTTTATCATTGTTTAAATCATTGAACAAATTATATGACTCATATAATTGCTTTGATTTTTCTTCATTCATAAACTCATCTTCACCTTTGAATCTAATAAGCACAACTATATTATTTATTGTTTTTGATGCTCCATTTGACATTAATGGTACATTATTATTTATAGTTTCACTAAGATTATCTACTCCAAGGCTTGTCCCATTTTCTATCATATAATTATAAATATTATTTTTCTCTATTGCGTCATCTGCTAGAGGTTTTACTGATGGTACTAAAAAGAGTAACGATAATATGACAGATATTAATTTTTTCATTCTTCTCCCCCTAAATATTAAAAAATATTCCTTTATTTTAATTAATTCTATTTTTCATATGAAACTTTACGCTATCACATAAGGTTTTATACTATAATTCTTCAAAAACTACTCGTAGTAATTTTATCATTTTTTACATTTAATATCAAATACACTTATTTAAAATGTATATTTTTTCTCTATTCCCAATATATCTTTATTTTTGATATAATATATCTATATTTCAAAAATTGGAGGCTAATATATGAAAAAAATGTCAAAAAAGAAAATTGGACTTATTTCTGCAATTGTAATCCTTTTAATAATTATAGGTTCAATAGTATCTTATACATATTATCTATCTAGCAAAGTTGAAAGAGTTGAGGTTGATAGAAATGAAGTTACTAATACAGGGAAGGAAGCCCCTAAGGAAGCTAATGATGTTATAACTATTGCTTTATTTGGAAGTGACTTTTCTGAACTTTATGAAGTAAGTGCTGCAGATGCAACAATGATATTATCTATTGATACAAAAAATAATAATATAAAGCTTTGTTCTCTAATGCGTGATATTTACTTAGACTTACCTCAAGGTGGTAAAATGAATTTAAACTATACAATTTTAGATGGTGGGCCTAGTTCTATACTAAAAGCAATTAACTACAACTTTAATTTGAAAATAGACAAGTTTGTGCAAGTTGACTTAGCAAGACTTCCTAAAATAATAGATGCACTTGGTGGTGTAGATATAGAGATAACTCCTGAGGAATTAGAATATATTAATGGATATATTGATAATATAGATAAAAATAATGGAACAACTACTAACCATATAACAACTTCTGGTATGCAGCTTTTAAATGGAACTCAAGCTTCTGCTTATTGTAGAATTAGATATACAGCTGGCAGAGATTTTAAAAGGACTGAACGTCAAAGAGATGTATTAAATTCTTTATTTGTTAAATTTAAGGATATTAATTTAACTGAAATTCCTGGCCTTATAAATGATGTATTGCCATTAGTTACAACTAACCTTTCAAACTCTGAAATTATATCAATTTCAAGTAAAGCTTTAGGAATGGGGTTAAGTAATATAGAACAAGGAAGATTTCCTTCTGATGAAAATATAATAAGTGCAGGATTTACAGATATGTACCATACTAATATAGATATAGATGGAACAACCAAAGAACTTCATAAATTCATATTTTCCATAAATGAATAATGAAAAAAAAGATTGGCACCCCTGAGGTCCAATCTTTTTCCAATTTTAAATAAGTGTGCAATTTATTTCTTGATATCTTTCTTCATCTTTAGATACAATATATAAGTTAAGGTTATTTAGCTCTTTTATTTCAGATGTTTTTATAGAAAACTCCATATATTTTTCGTCATTCAAATCAATTATATTGCAATCTAATATTCTTCCATTAAAATTTGCATATACATATGATATATCATCTCCACTTATAGGAATTGAGAAATTAGTTAAATTACTATGTGATTTACTAAAATTATTTTCTTCTATATATATAAGATTATCTTCAATTAAATTACTGTAACTTTCTATAGTTTTATTATTAATCTTATTTTCCATTCTATCTACAGGGAAATAATAATTTGAGTGAGTATATTCTGTAGATTCAAACAATACTATATCAGGATTAAAAATATTAATATAATACTCATAATCTATAACATTTCTATAATTATGTATTTTCATAATTTCTGAAAAATTTTCTGTAATAAACTTTTCTTTACTATTAAAGTAGCTTCCTGCAAAAATCAGAATTCTTGGTGCTTCTGTATTTACATTATTTTTGTAATGGGTAAAATTTCTATAGTTTGAATCTCTTTTTATCTCTCCTTCAAGATCATCTATATACACCGAATTATCTTGAATTAAATTATAATGAATAGTTTTTTCATCAATTTTAAAATATGAGACTGGAAATGTAGCATTTATATATTCTTCTGTATTAAATTTATTTATATCAAAATTCCCAACCCTATCATCTAATAAATTTAGTTTATCTAATATTGCTGATATTCCAATAACAGCACCAGTTTCATTCCAATGCCCTGCATCATATTTTTTATCAAAAACTTGATTGTTTTCTTTTGCAGCTTTTAAAGTTTCTACATTATTAAGATAGCTAACCTCTTTACTTTCAAGAAGACTTAAAAAATAGTCCAAATTCATATTATTATATTTATATCCATTAGGTAAAAACTCTTCATATACAGTGGATTTGCTTGGTTCTATAGTATATAAAAATTTTATCCCTCTATCATTACAATAGTTTTCAAATTTCTTTATAAAATCTGAAAACACTTCTTGAAATCTAGAATCAAAACCACTTTCTGATACTTTAGAAAAGATATATTCCTCTTCTCCATACTGATAACTTGGATGAACCATTTCATTAAATAATACGTCCATCCCCTTGTTATATATATTTACCATTTCAGTTCTAAATCCTATACGATCATCTATGTAATTTTCTATACCTTCACTATTAACTATATCTTTAAATTCTGTTAACATTCTATTATCTATCTTTGATATTTGATTACCTTTAATATTTATAGTTACTAGTGGCACTAAAATTATTGTAAAAAATATCACTATTTTAAATAAATGTATTTTTTTTGTGTATTCGCTTTTTATATAACCACTATCTATTTTATTGTTTTCAATAAATTTATTTTCATTATTAGTATTTTTCATATTTTATGCCTCTCTTAAAATTGGAAGTAAATAAATGGACTATATGTAGAATTTATTATAAATATCATTGATACTATAAATAATATAGATATTATAATCACACTTATTAATTGAAATAACTTATTATTTTTATATCTATGAGAAACTTTTCTAATTATAGGTGTTGATCCAATAATAGCCATTATTATCCAAAATATAAATTTGTTATTTATAAAATATTGATATGTAAATGTCATATCATTAAATTTAATTAATCCAACCATTATTGCTAAATATTCTAATGCTGCCTTTAAACTACTTGCTCTAAAAAGTACCCATCCTACCATGATAATTATCATAGTACTAAATAACTTTATAAATGAAGGTGTTTTTTTATACCACATTTTATTTCTTATTAATCTTTCAATAATCATAAAAAGTCCATGCCATAATCCCCAAACTATGAAGCTCCAAGAAGACCCATGCCAAAGTCCTGTTACTATAAATACAATAAATAAATTGAAATAAACATTTCCTTTTCTATTGCCTCCTAGTGGTATGTACAGATATTCCCTAAACCATGTTGATAATGATATATGCCATCTTCTCCAAAATTCAGTTATAGATTTTGATATATATGGATAATTAAAGTTTTCTGGAAACTGAAATCCAAATAGGTATCCAAGACCTATAGCCATATCAGAATATCCTGAAAAGTCAAAGTAAATTTGGAAAGTGTAGCAAATTGCTCCTATCCATGCAGTAGTCATATCTATACCTGTAGTAGAAAGATTAAATATATTGTCTGCCATAGCACCTAAAATATCTGAAATTATAACCTTTTTTGATAAACCTACTACAAATCTGTTTATTCCATAGCTAAAAAACTCAATTGATTCTTTTCTAAAGTTAATTTGATTATTTATATCTTTATATTTTATAATTGGCCCTGCAACTAATTGAGGGAATAATGCTATATATAGTGCAACTGAAAAAATATTTTTATTAACCTTTGCATCATTTCTATAAATATCTATTATGTAAGACATTCCTTGAAATGTGAAAAATGAAATTCCTATAGGTAACACTATATTTTTTATTGATAAACTAGAATTAAATAAGGTATTAACATTGCTTACAAAAAAATCATAATACTTATAATAAAATAATAATAATAGATTTAAAATTATTCCCAATAACAAGAAACACCTTTTTAAATTTATCTTATCTTTAGCTTTATCTATTAATATTCCAAATAAATAATTTATCAAAATCGAAACAATTAATATCTTTAAGTAACTTAATCCTCCCCAAGCATAAAAAAATAAACTAGCTATAAGCAATATATTATTTCTTATTTTCTTTGAAGATATATAATAAACAAATACTACTAATGGTAAAAATATAAAAATAAATATTGATGAGCTAAATATCATAATTGTCTTCCTTTCAATTTAACTTTTGTTCTAAATGCTAATATTTTATATGCTAACTTAAACTTAAATTTCTATGCTATCATAATTTAATTATCACCAAATTAATTGAAAACTAAAATGTGTAACAAAAAATAAAAGATGCAATAAAAATTACATCTTTCATAACTAATTATTAATAATCTTCCCATATTAATCTAAATCTATATTATCAATAAACTTTTCTCTATTAATAAAATATCTATTAAACATCTCATTCTTTTCTATACATTCATCAATTGCTTGTCCTAAAGTGAATGCATTAATTAATCCCTGTATTCCTTCTTTTGCACAAATAACAAATCCACTTGCAAGCTTATCTCCTGGTATAGTTATTCCTGTACATTTGCACATATTTATTGCTTTAACTATTCCCTTCCCCCCATTAGATGTTATTTTCTTTTCAGCCTTTCCCTTAAAGCTTTTTTGGATAGTTTCATCATAGCCATAAATATCTATTGGTCCTTCATAGGTTAAAATAATATCTGCAATATCCTTATCAAATATATTTTTTATTTCTTTTATAGCTATATTCCTTTCATATATGTTATCAAATGAGTATTCTATAAATTCAAGCTTTATGCCTTTTTCTTCAGGAACATTGCTATTCTTACTATCTAATTGATTTTTTAATTGCTTTTCCTCAAAGACTTTATGTTTATTTAGATTACTAATCACTTTATCTATCTCAACTCTCATATCAATATCATCAGGCAAAATAATTGAGTTGTGCTTAGGAATTGCTATTCTTAATTTAGTATCATTTATATTTTTCCTCTTATTTAATACATCAGAATCATTTTCATTACATTCTTTATTCCTTATTTTATCATTTTGAATTTCCTTATCCAAAATATCAAAAACTACATTTTTTAATGTTGGAAAATTTTTAGAAATTATCCCAATACCTCCTGTAAAAGATATACTATCTGTGGATAAACTTTCCTTTCCTGTGACTAATCCTACTCCTGATCCTATAAATGAATATAAGTTAGTACTAAGTGCTGGAGCTAAAACTGAACCTCCACCATCTGTTCCTATTCCAAAATCATTAATTCCTTTTAAAATATTAATAGCTGTTCCACTACTTGAGCCTGTCATGCATCTATAAGTTAATAGATTAATTAAATCAGTGTCTACACTTCTACCAAGATGAGACATCTTATCCACAGTTAAAAATAAATATTTAGAACTTTTTCTTAATTTATCCACTAAACCTTTAGGAATATCCACAGTATTTTTAACGCCAAATGTTAAGAAGTCTTTTTCTTTATTTTTTACTTCTTCTTCTGATGTCTTATTTATAGATATAACAGACTTATATAAATTTTGTTCTGCTAAAATTCTAGCTTTATATAATTTTGTTCCCTTTTCCATAAATTACACCCCTGAGGTCCAAATTTTTTCCAGAAAGCTACTGCCGTTTTCAGGAGCTTTTACTTTGAAATAATCTGCAACTGTTGCTCCTACATCTGAAAGTGTTTCTCTTACTCCAACTGTTCCTTCTTTTATATTTTTTCCATATATCATAAGGGGAACCATTTCCCTTGTATGCTTGCTATGACCAATTGTTGGATCATTTCCATGGTCAGCCATCACTAATAATATATCATCATTTTTCAAAGTTTTAGTAAGTTCACCTATAAGTTCATCTGCTATAAGAAGTTTTTCTGCATATCTATCAACATTTTCTGCATGACCTGATAAATCTGTTTCTTGTACATTGCAACATATAAATCCTTCTTCTACTTCTTTTGATATTTCTATTGTTCTTTTCAACACCTTTTCAGTATCTACCATAGGAATACTTGTGCCTTCTTCATTTATAACTACATCTGCTACTTTTCCTAATAAGTAAACTGGTACATTTTCTTCTGATAGTATTGTTGAAACTTGAGTTTTTGGATTAACTCCATATCCAAGATGAATACATTCATATCCCTTATTATAAACTCCTGATTTTGGTGCATTAATTCCTATATATCCACCATCTTTTTCTTCCTCTGCATTTAATATATCTTCTAAAGTTATTTCTCTTCCTCCAAAAGTTATAACTCTAGGAACTGTTGCAATTGATCTAACTATATGTCCAATATCTAACACCTTACTAAATGATATTAAATCCAAAGCTGAAGTTATATTAAAGGCTTGACCTAAATCACATTCTATATTATCTGCAACAGTAAGTGCCTCTTCTACTACTAAGTACTTTTCTTTTTTACTTTGCTTATATCTAACCTTATATCCAGCTTCCTTAATAGCATTATATATAGCTTCTATTTTATTTTTAATAGGTTCTCTAAATGGCATCTTTGGTTTTGTCCCCATTATCTCTTGATGTCCAAAAAAAGTATCTGCTCCAAAATGAGTTAACTTTGCCTTTCCAAAAGTTGCATGAGAATTTTCCTTCATTCCGTTTATTTCTGTTCCTAATATATTTATAAGACCTAACTTTTCAAGATTTGGTAAAGTTACATCTTTTCTTCTTTCTAATATATGAAGACAAGTATTTGAATTTATATCCTGAGGTCTTGTTTCTTTAACATCATCCATTTCTCCAATTCCAAAACCATCGAGTACAATTACAATAAATTTTCCCATATTACTTCCTCCTTCTTTTTCAGTGCACAGTTCACGGTTCACAATTCACAGTTATTTGTCAGTTCACAATTCTTAGTTCACGGTTCACAGTTATTTTTCGGTTCTCAGTTCACAGTGCACAGTTATTTGTCAGTTTACAGTTCAAAGTTATTTTAATTTATAACTATACATAATAACCTTGATATACTTCGCTACTGTTGATTATTATATATTTAATTAATTAAATTTCTACTTCTATAGTTAGTCTTGGCCAAATTATCTCATCAATTCCTTCATTTTTTTATTTTTCATTTTTTTCTGCTTATAATTAAAAGAAACTTCAGCACAGGGTTATACTACTTCCATCCCCAGCATCCATTTCTTTTCCTCTAATTATTTATTCAATTTTATATAGTTCACAGCTCACAATTCACAGTTCACAGTTTACATTTAGTACTTGTTACCTTATACCTGTTACCTATAAAATCAAAACAACTGTGCACTGTGCCTTGTGAACTGAAAAATGCTTTGCATTTTTTACAACTATCAATTAACTGCTCTTCCTTGTGAGTCATAAATTCCAACTATTTCTGGATTACCACTCTTTATTCCTTTAACTATTGCCACATTACTTCTTGTAACAAAGATTTGAGTTCTAAATGCCATAACTACTGTATCTGATACCTTGCAGTTTTCTGATAATTCAAAATGGTAATCTATACTCTCATCTGTTGGTGGAATAACTTCTATAATCTTTGAATTTTCTAAATCTTGACCAACCAAAGCATTTTCCATATGAGATCTTCTATAATGGCCTCCTCCATAACAATAAGCTTTATCTTGTAAGTTATGTGATACTTCACTTACATAAACCATTGCAGGAAGTTCATCTCCATCATTAAATTTATGATATGGTGTACTTCCTGTTAATCCATGTCCAGGTTCTCCATGAGTCCCACCTTCTCTATATATCTTTTCGATAGAATTAACACAAGTAGCTGAAGGCATATTTAATTGATTTATTTTTATATTAAATTCTTTTTCTAATATTTCTTTAGCCTTCTTAATTGTATCTATATTATTTGTTCTTTTAATTTCATTACTTTCTTCATTGAATAAAAAGCATGGAAATGAAGTTACTCCTGATAAGTTTAAACTTTTAAGCTTAGTTAATTCTTCTCCTATACTTTTAAGTTCATTTAATTTAAATCCGCCATATTGTCCCGAATATAAATTATCATTTTCATCTAAGACTCTAAGCATTATATTTTGCTTTAGTCCAAGTTTTGAACAAACTTCATTTAGTTCTTTTGCTTTTTCAATTGAATAAACTGTAATGTAATCTGGTCTAGACTTAATTACCTTTTCAATTAAAGTTTTAGGAATTTGAACCAAGTGTCCAACATGACCTATTTTTATATTATTGTCAATCATAACTTCAGCTTCTTTAAAATCCACTACTACAGCTCCATCATAGCCAAGTTTCATAAATTCCTTGCAAACAAGTGGATTTCTGCCTATTTGTTTACTCATAAAATAAAGCTTTATACCATATTTATCTGCTTCCTCTTTAATCTTTTTTGCATTTTCTATTAAAGTATCCAAGTCTATTAAATAAGTATCTGGCATTATTAATCCTTCTTTATGGAGCTTAAATGCAGCTTGAACCAACTTTCTGTTTCTATTTATTGTTTTTTCAAGAAACATCTTTACTCCCCCTTGTATGATGTAGT